>JABIQT010001141.1 GCA_018667995.1 Candidatus Latescibacterota bacterium | reverse complement strand
GTGGCGACTGCGGATTCTGTAGTCCACAGTGCCTTCAATCTCACCGACTGATGGATTGATGGATAAGTTTCTCGTTGTGATGGATTCTAAGGATCAGTCTGAACAGCAAGTCCACGCCTACGTTCGAGCGCGCCACCAAGTCGAGGCGGGGGAGGTTGCGTTGTCCATGTTGCGGGATCAGTTCAAGACGACAGATGAAGACATCCTAAGACGATACCGGGTAGCAACGGTTACGCGTGAATACGATGGTGAGTAGTTGAAGAGAATGAGCCTACCGCAGGGCTGCCGGATGTCATCGCCGCATGTGATTTCTATGCGCTTTTCATCACAGGTAGTCACCTTATCAACCCGCGCTTGCTTCGGTATCGATGTATGGCCGTCTTGGCTTGATTGAATGAGTAGCCCTGCTGCTCGAGATGTTGGATACAGTCCATCGGGCGCTTTTGGCGAGCGCCGAATCTATCGAGGATGCGATCGTACTCATCTTGAGTCCCCGAACGGCGCGTAACAAGTGATTCTCGATGGTGGAGGAACTGATAGGCTCCGTTCTTCGCCTGTTCTGAATCGGCGCCGTGGTCCGTCAGGATGCTCATGCACCTCGCGTGCGAGAGACCACTCGCATTATGATTCATGAGAACGCGAGTGTACTCGGGTTGGCCGAAGTGCTTTATTGGATCACACATTATCAGTTGTCCCCATTGATGTTTCCGCGTGTGTGACAGCGAATAGCCATGCTCGCATCATCTATGCACGAATTCAACGCAGGGCGATTCGGACTTGGATCACCGGATCGCCAAGTTGCTCCATAGCCGCGATTAGGTTCCTGATGTGACCGGAAGCGCTGTATTTGATATCAACGTAGAACCCTCTGGCTTCGCGCCAGTTGCCGTCCTTTCTCGCGTCGGCATGCTCAGGTGTCGCATTTACGAAGTATTTGTCTCGGCCGCTATGGTTCATGATTGGCAAATGGTTTCGATATAGTCGCTGATGATCGGCAAGCCAAGCCACGAACACTTCGCAGAGATCTCCCCAGTTCCGAACCGTCGTCACTGTTCCGTCGATCTCGACTGCGCTTGGCTTTCGTTTGGCGAGATTACGTTGAACGAGAAGACCGATCGGAATGAGCCCATTGGGCCCTTCGGGCGCTGGCTCCGCGACAACGATTGTCGGACGCTCCCCGCTAGCGATAGGTGGTACTTCTCGCTCTGGCACTTGTACCACGCTAGTACGTAGGGTACCGTCAGCAGACGTCGCGGCCTGGTGGCTATCGAGGAGACGCTCAATGACGTCTCCAGGCTTGTCGGTAAAGGGGGTGGCTATGCTCTGGAGGCGTTCGAAGGTCTCGTCAGAAACGCGGATGACAGGGCTCACGTTTTTCATCTTCTTAGCGATGGGTACGGCGTCGAGTTACAGTATGTCTATTTTGCTGCCGCCGTCAAGGCAAAACACAGAATCTGTCGCCACGCTAACATCCTTTGAGGGAGGACTCCTTGGGCAGCCTCTGAGTTGCGCCTGTCTAACACATCACACCGCACACCCAAAAACTCATCTTCATCGAAAGCAATCGATTACAAGACGTCATTTAGTAGTTCCTGAATCTCACCACCTCCTGCTGGACCCTACGCCAGCCAACGTAAGTCCAGCAGTCCCAGCGGATTGTAGCCCAATGTGGAAGTCGCGTTTCCCGGAACGTGCCGTTTTCCGCGCCGCGTTTGCCCGGGGAACACTTGGAGATCAGTCATCCTGATACTCTGGCGTGTTCAGGACCCACAGGGGGAAGTGCGTTTTCGGATTCCCCCGACAGCAGCGGCTCCGCAGGGGTTACCCGATCCCCCGCTTGGGAACCGGGTGGTGTGGACGCGGTGTCCACCCTTTTACCTCCCTCAACCCATTCCCTGACACCGGGGCCCCTGTGGTCTCAGTCGGTCACCGAGCAGCCAGACCTATGCCTACCGCGAACGGTCCCAACTCGATGTCACCATCTCGATCACGGCGATGCGTAAACCAGCTCTGTTCCGCTACACAGTAGATGCCGATCTGGTCATCCCTCAATGGGATCCAGGCGTCCACCGCTACATACGGTCCCAGCTTAATG
>JABIQT010000505.1 GCA_018667995.1 Candidatus Latescibacterota bacterium | reverse complement strand
TATTGATGGCTCGCGCCACTTTGGCCATTTCGGCTACGTTTTCCGGCGGAACAGGTTCTTCAAAGAAGAATGGGGCGAAGGGCTCCAGGAGACGTGCCATACGTATTGCCATATTGGGGCTCAAACGCCCATGGCCTTCAACGAGAATATCGACATCGGGTCCTACCGCCTCCCTGGTCGCCTGTATCCGTTCTACGGCAATTCGCATTTCGCGTAAGTCCATACGCTGCTCCGCATATCCTAACGGATCACATTTTACAGCGCGAAACCCGAGCGCCACGGCCTCTTTCGCCGAATTCGCAAAGTCTTCCGGGGATTGGTCACCAAAGAGGGTGTGCGTATAGAGTTCTATTTCATCGCGCACGGCGCCACCGACCAGTTCATAAACGGGCGCCTGCAACGCCTTCCCTTTAATGTCCCACAGCGCCTGCTCGACGCCTGAGATGGCACTGGTCCAGATCGGTCCACCACGCCAGAACATACCGTGATACATGTCCTGCCAGAACTGCTCTATGCGCATAGGATCGCGCCCGACCAGCGACATCTGTCGAATGGCGTGCGCTACAGTGGTGGGGTGGCAGTCTGCGGCGGCCTCTCCGAGTCCGATTATGCCAGCATCCGTGCGAACAGCCACCAAATAGCCGTAGGTCCCGTGCCCACTGATATCGATGGGAACGGTCTGAACTTCGGATATTTTCATCTATACTCCTGTAGAGAAGATGACGACATATTTCGAACGTCTCACCCTAAGATATCGGGTGCATAGACCAGGTCAAGATCAAAGCGCCTTCAGTAAGAATTTGCTTGACACATCAGTACTTTAGGGGTATCATTTCGTGCTTGAAAATGGCGGTGTAGCTCAGTTGGTCAGAGCATCGGAATCATAATCCGAATGTCCGGGGTTCGAGTCCCTGCGCCGCTATTCTTACCCACAAATGGCCTTTCTTCAATTGCGTGAGAGAGGCCATTTTTATATGCAGCCAGAATCAGATGCCTCGACCCAACCTCCCTGAAGTCGCCTCCGAAGCTCTCGCTCGTCATAATATGATTCGTCCGGGTGACCATATCGTCGTGGCGGTATCGGGGGGACCGGACTCAGTCGCCTTGCTACACCTACTGCACGCCCTGAGAGAGCGACTGGAAACCAAGCTTACGGTTGCCCATCTAAATCATCAATTGAGATCAATCGAGTCCGATAAGGATGCCGCATTCGTGCAAGACCTGGCCTCGTCGCTGGACCTGGCTTGCGTGGTCGAGTCTGCAGACGTACCAGATTATTGTGAGAGAAATGGATGCTCTCTGGAAACAGGCGCCAGAGAGGTCCGCTATCAATACCTGGAACGAGTCGTCTCTGACCTGGAAGCTCAGAAGATTGCTACGGGGCACACGGCCGACGACCAGGCGGAAACGATTTTGATGCGACTGGTACGTGGTACAGGGGTCGACGGGCTATCGGGCATCCGACCGGTACGAGATGACCTTGTTATACGGCCACTCCTGGATGTAAGACGAGAAGATGTGATGGCGTACCTCGAATCTCATGATCTCTCATACCGCATCGATCCGTCAAACAGCGAGACCTATCACCTCAGAAACCGGATCCGACAGACGTTGATCCCAGGGCTTGAAAAGGATTTCAATCCCGAAATTGTCCGGGCGCTCGGTCGATTGGGCGATGTGGTGCGGTTTGAATCAGCCTTTATGGAGGAAATCGTGGATCGGTCGTATCAGGAAGTGGTCCGATACCTCCGGCCCGACAGGCTCGGCGTGGACGCTGCAGCATATCTGGAAGCACCGATCCCCGTTCAGCGCCGTCTGGTTCGACGCTTCTTGGGTGTACTGGGTGTCCACGAGGCCGGATTTGGATACGATCACATCGAACAATTCCGCCACCTGGCGACGAAACAGAAATCGGGGCAGCAGCTCAATCTGCCCAATGGCCTGGTTGCCGAGCGTCGCAGGGATGAAATCGTCGTTGGTAGTAAGCTATTCGACCCGTTTGACATTGTAGTAAGTGTCCCAGGTACGATAGCCATAGCGAGTGCCGGCGGGTCTCTACATACAGAAGTCGTTCCTGTAAAGCGTGCGCCGAAAACGTCCGATTACACCCGGGTTGTTTTCAATGCAGACGAAATCACCTACCCGCTACACATAAGATCTCGACTGCAAGGCGATCGTTTTATGCCATTCGGAATGAAGGGCACAAAATCCCTGAAATCTCTTTTTAACGAGCGCAGAATCCCTAGGATGGACCGATGCAGGATTCCTGTGATCGCCAACAAGAGTGGAATCCTATGGGTAGTAGGGCTACGGCGAAGTCGGATTGCCCCTATTGATCCGAAGACTGAACGGGTGTTGGTCATGTCGTGGACGGAAGATTAATCGAACCATTTCTACAGCTGGCGACTCTTGTCTACATACAAGTATGAATCGGGACGACTCAATCTACCCACCTGAGTGCGACCCTCTCCGACTTACTCTTTGCGCCAAGGCCAGATGCAGACACTAATATCAGCGGATCAGATAGCCGAAAAGATCAACGTAATAGGCGAGCAGATCTCTCACGATTATGAGGGCACTGACCTGCTATTGATATGCGTACTCAAAGGCAGTTTTATCTTCACGGCTGACCTGATGAGGGCAATCACTATTCCACACACAGTCGAGTTTCTAAAGGCATCCAGCTACGGTTCTTCGACAGTCTCCTCAGGTGAAGTCGATATCCAGGATTTCACCTTGAATGTGTCCGATCGAGCGGTTCTGGTCGTGGAGGATATCGTTGACACCGGACTGACGCTTCAATATATTATGAAGCATTTGTCGAATCAGAAACCGGCCTCTTTACGGTTGTGTTCGCTACTCGATAAATCGGCCTCCAGACAGGTCGATATTCCTTTAGATTACTGTGGTTTTTCCATACCTGACGCCTTTGTGGTCGGGTATGGGCTGGATGTAGACGAGAAATATCGACATCTACCCTTTATTGGGATCGTTGACTAAGAGTTCTACGTTAGTAAGGATCAGGTATGCCAGACGACAGCAATAAAGGTCCAGACCAAGAGTCCCGGAATGATGGCGGTCAGGACAAAAAGAACAATACCCAACGACGCAAGGCAAAGACCCTGGTGATGTGGGTTGTCCTCATTATGCTCTCGATGGTTTTCGTGCAGATTTTCAGCCGAACCCGGAGTGAGGAGACTCAGATCAGCTACTCAGATTTCCGTGAGCATCTACTGAACGATAACATCGGTGCCGTCACCATTTCTGAGAAGACCATTGTCGGCGAGTTCAAATCCGGTGTCCCCACACGAGTGGGCACCGGTCCTGAGGTCCTCGAAACCAAGTTCAAGGTCAACATCCCATTTGAAGATCCCGAGTTAATTCGTGATCTTGAAGACAGGGGCGTCGAGATCACGGCCCGTCCCCGGTCTACCCATTGGCTGAGCTACCTCCTGACACTGTTCCCATACCTTTTCATCATCATCTTCGTCCTATTCATCTTGCGGCAGATGCAGGGCGGTCAAAAGGGAATGTTTTCCTTTGGTAAGAGTAAAGCCAAATTGGGCGGTGGCGACCGTCCCAAGGTAACATTCAAAGATGTAGCCGGCGTCGCCGAGGCTAAACAGGACCTGCAAGAGATCGTTGAATTCCTTAAGGAACCGGGTAAGTTCAAGAAGTTTGGGGCGCGACTACCCAAGGGGGCTTTGCTGCTTGGTCCACCCGGGACGGGGAAGACACTGCTTGCCCGGGCCGTAGCAGGAGAAGCGGAAGTACCTTTCTTCAGCATGAGTGGATCGGATTTTGTAGAGATGTTCGTCGGTGTCGGTGCTTCACGTGTTCGTGATCTATTCGAACAAGGCAAGAAGAATGCACCCTGCATTATATTCATTGACGAGATGGATGCGGTGGGCCGCCATCGCGGTGCAGGACTAGGAGGGGGTCACGATGAGAGAGAGCAGACCCTCAATCAGTTGCTCGTCGAGATGGACGGCTTTGGCGCCAATGATGGCGTCATCCTGATCGCAGCAACGAATAGACCGGACGTACTGGATCCGGCACTTCTGAGACCGGGAAGATTCGACCGACACATCGTAGTCGACCGGCCCGATGTACGCGGCAGAGAAGAAATCCTACGAATCAAGACGAATAACAAACCGCTCTCGGAATCGGTGAACTTGAAAACCCTCGCGCGTCTTACGCCGGGCATGTCAGGGGCAGATCTGGAGAATGTTGTTAACGAGGCAGCTCTACTAGCGGCCCGGGAAGACAGCAACATGATCTCGATGGACGATTTTGAGCGGGCAAAGGATAAGATCGTCATGGGGGCGGAGCGAAAAATGGTCATCTCCGACGAGGAGAGGAAGACCATCGCTTACCATGAAGCCGGCCACGCCATGATTAATGAACTGATACCAGATATCGACCCCACGCACCTGGTTACGATAATATCCCGAGGACGGGCGTTGGGGGTCACGTATTCTTTACC
>JABIQT010000814.1 GCA_018667995.1 Candidatus Latescibacterota bacterium | reverse complement strand
CATTTTTTCAAGATCTTCAAGTTTCTTGATGCTTGTCTGAATCGTCTGAAAATTGGTCAACATCCCGCCGAGCCATCGTTCTACCACGTAGAACATACCACATCGTTCTGCCTCGTCGATAATGACCGGCCGCGCTTGTTTTTTGGTTCCGACGAAGAGCACTGAATCGCCCTTTTCTACCGCTGTACGAACGACGTTGTACGCGTACTCAATATGCTTGAGCGTCTTTTGAAGATCGATAATGTAAATGCCATTTCGTTCCGAAAATATAAACCGCTTCATCTTCGGATTCCACCTACGTGTCTGGTGGCCAAAATGGACGCCTGCTTCAAGCAGGTCCTGCAGATTTGGTATCGGCATCTTTGGAGTACTTCTCCTCTCACGATTTGTGTCGTGTCACCCCGTGGGCTATGCAGAAGTCATTCAGCTGAAAGCGATCACGGGACGGAATTCAAGCAGCTCATGCCGCCTGAAACCGTAGAATAAAGGGACGACTGATCTATCGTTTTGAGAACTGGAAGCGCTTGCGTGCGCCCGCCAGCCCATACTTCTTCCGCTCTACAATTCTCGAATCACGTGTGAGCATGCCAGCTTTGCGCAGCGCACTATGATGTTCTTCATTCATCTGGTTCAATGCCCGGGAGATTCCTAGACGCAATGCGTCGGCCTGACCCGATTTGCCTCCACCGAATGTCTTTGCGACCACGACGAGCTGATCGTTCATCTCAGTAAGATTCAACGGTTCCTCGATCGATCGAACCAATTTCTCCCTGGTGAAATAATCAATCAAGCTCAGGCCATTGACTGAATGGGAATCGTTCTTTCCTCGCTTGTGTAGCCAGACCTTGGCAATTGCGCGTTTTCGTTTTCCTACAGCGTGCACAGTTTCGTCTGCCATGTGTTCACCTTCCTCCAATTAATAGTCGGCTCGAATTATCCGAGTTCCATGGTTACAGGCATTTGCGCATCATGCGGATGATCCGCTCCGTCGTAAACTCTGAGCTTTCGGTACATTATTCTTCCAAGGGTATTGTGAGGCATCATACCTTTCACGGCCATGCGGACGACACGCTCAGGGCTCTTTGCGAACATTCGTTCGTAAGGAACAGACTTCAACCCACCAGGATACTGACTATGGCTGTAATATATCTTTTGCTGAGCTTTCTTTCCAGTCACAACGATCTTGCTGGCATTAATGATGATGACATGGTCACCGGTATCCATATGAGGGGAGTACGTAGGCTTATGCTTCCCACGCAGGATCTGGGCAACTTCGCTTGCCAAGCGGCCTAGCACCTTTCCGTCCGCGTCTATTATATGCCAGGCGCGATCAATATCATTAACACTTACTATTGGTGTCTTCATGGTTCTCTCAATTCTCCTTATTTCATGAGTGAAAGCGCTAATATGGTGTCCGTGTATGGGGTTCTGGCGATTCCGCGTTCTGTGATGATCGCCGTCACTATATTCGCCGGCGTCACGTCGAATGCCGGATTGTAGACACGCACTCCTTCCGGCGCCGTTCTTTTGCCAAGTCCTTCTGTGATCTCTTCAGATGCTCGTTCTTCAATGGGTATTCCTGAACCGTCAGGCATATCCATATCAATTGTTGAGAAAGGCGCCGCTACGTAGAACGGGATGCTGTGAGCCTGCGCCAAAACGGCCACGCCATAGGTGCCTATTTTGTTGGCGACATCGCCATTTGAGGCTATCCGGTCTGCCCCTACAACAATGCTATCAATTCTGCCTTCTTTCATGACCTGGGCAGCCATGTTGTCACAAATCAATGTAACATCAACACCGGCCTCTTGAAGTTCCCACGCTGTCAGCCTGGCGCCCTGAAGTATGGGCCGGGTTTCATCGGCGAATACACTGATGTCGCTGTACTGGCGACTGGCCTCGTATATCACCGATAATGCCGTACCAGCTCCTGCCGTTGCTAATGCCCCGGCATTGCAGTGTGTCAGAACGGTATGGCCATCTCCGATTAACGTGGCGCCGTGCAGTCCGATACGGCGGCACATGTCTCGATCCTCGTTTAGGATGTCGATGGCTTCCCGGTGCAGGATTTTCTTCAGGTCACCGACCGCGGATTCACGATTGGTCTCGGCCGTTCTCCGCATTCGTTCAAGTGCCCAGAATAGATTTACCGCTGTGGGCCTGGTGTCAGCCAAAACATCAATCACTGTGTCGAGTTCAGATTTGAACGACCCATAATCTGAGGCCAACGAATCTTGAATACCGACCACTACGCCAAGCGCAGCTGATACTCCGATAGCCGGGGCACCCCGCACCTTCAATTCCTTGATCGCTACGGCCACTTCACGATAATCATCGAACTGTTCGTATACGACGGCATTGGGAAGTTGCGTTTGGTCCAGCATCCGGACTGTATTGTTTTCGTCGTCCCACGCTACTGTAGTGAAATTCATATTAGAACCGTAACATTTCCATGAAGGATTCCAGGCGACTTTCGATCTCGTGATTTTCCAGCATCTCAAGCCGTCTTACGCTGAAATCCTCAACATTGAAGGATGCCATTACTGAGCCGCGTATCATCGCACGTTTCAAACCCGTATCACTCGTATCTCCCTCACGGGCGAGATAACCCACAAACCCTCCCGCGAATGAGTCGCCAGCGCCAGTCGGATCGGTTACGGTCAGTACCGGAAATGCGGGAACTGCGAAATACGAATCCCGTGTGACAAGGGTAGCCCCGTGTTCACCGCGCTTGATGACAGCTGCTCGCGGACCGAGGTCGAGGATGTATTGCCCCGCTTTTGCGAGATTATACTCGTTGGACAACTGTCGGGCTTCACTGTCGTTAATAATGAGAATGTCGACCTTGAAAAGGGTTGCCTCCAAGGCCTTACGCTTGCCAGAGATCCAGAAATCCATGGTATCACAAATGGTCAGTTGGGGGCTATTGACTTGATCCAGGACTTCCGATTGTAGTTCCGGATCTATGTTTGCCAGAAAAACGAATGGACGATCTCTATGGGCATCATTCAGAACAGGCTTGAAGTTGAGCAGGACGTTCAGTTGGGTATCGAGCGTCTCACGGT
>JABIQT010001140.1 GCA_018667995.1 Candidatus Latescibacterota bacterium | reverse complement strand
CCGGGCGTGATCAGGCGCAGTGGAAATCCGTGGTCCTTGGGTATGGTCTGACCGTTAACCTCGTAACAGAGGAGGATGTTCGGATTCATAGCCTGTGGAATCGTCAGATTTCGCGCAAAATTCTGTTTCATTTTGAGTTTCTCGCCGCGCCGTGGCTGGATCTCCTCTTCGCCTTCGTCGTGCCCGAAGAAGACGATCTCGACACCAGATCTAAGTATACCTGCTTCTTCCAGGATAGACGCCAGGGGCGTGCCGGTCCACGTCGCATTATATACGCCGCCCTTAAACCAGGAAAAACCACGGTTTCCAGAGCATTCCATGGTGACGTCGATATTCTGTTTCGGTCGCCGCTTGATCAATTCTAAGGGCAGTTCCAAGGACTGACGCACCGCACCTGTAATCTCGAGCTCATAGTTCTCGCCATCCACTTCGGGTACGTTATAGTGATTGGCCTTGAAGAACTGATCCACCGGCGTCGTCCAGGAGTTAATATCCTTCCAGCTTAGCAGGTTCATGCCGGGAACCGGAGCTTGCTCGTCAGGCTCGAGCCAGGAAACCAGGCGTTCTCCTTCTCCGACCTGAAACAGTTTTGCCATTGCGGTGGAAGGCAGGAGTGCGAGTCCAGCTGCGGTCGTACCACCTGCTTTAAGTAGATCTCTTCTGGATATACCTTGTGAATCACTCATGCGCTGATCCTTATGTGATATCGGCTCCCAATTTTCAGACCCGGAATGTCTTTGTAACCTGGGCATTAGTTTCCCAGTAGGTTCGTTTCTTCTGCAGATATGGATCATTGGGGCCAGGCTGCACAGCACCGCTGCTGGAGATCGCTCGGGAGACCACGTCGTGATCACCTCGAGGTGGTCGCTCCCATTCCAGCTGCCAGAGCTTCCATCCGAACTCCGATTCGGCACCCTCTATGACCTGAGCGGGGCGCCATGAATTGTCGCCTGCTTTGACCTGAACTTTTTGAGCGCCGCCGCCCCAAGCTGCACCGTATATCTTGTAGGTGTCTCCCACACGTGTCACGCGGGCAGGGATTGAATTCAAACGACCTTTTCCGACGGACATCTGTGTCCAGACGGACTGTCCATCATGCTGTTCTTCGCGAATTGTCACATAGTCCCTTGAAATGAACCGACCCATGAATCTGCTAGAGCGCATTTCTATGCGCTTCAACCATTTAACATTGGCGATACCATACCATCCTGGGATGATAAGACGTACCGGAAATCCATTTCCGATCGGTAACGGCTCCCCATTCACCTCGTAGGCTACAAGCACATCAGGGCCCATCGCTTGTTCCACGGTCAAACTCCGGGCGAAATGCTGCTTCATCTTGATTTCTTTACCAGCCCTCGGTTGAACAAGCTCTTCCCCTTGATCATATCCGAAAAACACGACGTCCACGGTCCCATCGAGAATTCCGGATTCCTTCAGTATTGGGGCTAGTGGGGTACCGGTCCAGCGAGCGTTGTAGACAAGTGTCGGGAGAGAATCGGCACGGGAACCATTGCCGGAGCATTCCAATGCGAAGTCGACCTCTTGCTTGGGACGCCGTTTGAGATCCTCCAGGGAAAACTCCAGCGTCTTTCGCACGTGCCCTGTCACGGTCAGTTTGTAGGTTGCGGCATCTACCTCGGGTACCGGATAGTGGCTCAACGGTGCGTGTTGATCTATAGGGGTTAGCCATGAATCGAGGTTGTACCAATCAATTGCTTTGAAGCCTTCTGGTGGGTTTCTGTCGTCAATCCAGGCAATGGGACGCTCGCCCTCAGTTATTTGCAGGAGCTTTGCGAGCACTTCAGAAGGTAGCAGAGCGAGTCCCGCAGCGGTTATAGTTCCTGCCTTCAGCAGTTCTCTTCTGGACAGCGTAGACTTGTCCGACATCAGGACCCCCTCTATAGTTTCTGGACTTGGGTAGGTCTATCCCAAGCGGGATTTTGAATTCGCAAATCGTATTAGCAGATGATCAACAGACACTGTGTGGTATGGTAGTCATATTTGCGCAAAAGGGCATTCTTAGTCAAGGGATATGTGGCACAGTGCCCGATTCTCTCAGCCCTTCAGGCCTGTCAGTGTGGTGCCCTCAATGAAATAGCGCTGGGCAAGGAAAAAAAGTAGAATCACGGGAAGGGTCATAAGCAGGCTCGCGGCCATCGTCAGGGCCGGATTGTTCTCGACCTGGACGGCGAAGGCGTACAGGCCGAATGCCAGTGGGTAAAGTCGTTGATCGGCAAGGTAGATAAGGGGTCCCATAAAGTCGTTCCAGGTGGACATAAAGGTAAATATGGCTATGGCCGCGAGACTGGGTTTCATCAGCGGTAGAATGATGTGCCAGTATATTCGGAGAAATCCGCATCCGTCGATGCGGGCGGAATCCTCGAGGTCCTTGGGTATGCCCTTCATAAATTGACGCAGCAGAAAAATGAAAAATGCATTACCGAAGAGGTTACCTGCCCACAAGGGGAACAGGGTGTCATATGCCCCCAATGTTTTCCAGATCAAGAAATGTGGGATCATCGTTACTTGTGGAGGAATCATCATGGTGGCCAGCATGAGGACAAAGCAGAACTCCCGACCGGGCCAGTACAACCGGGCGAAAGCATACGCGATGATGGAGCAGGAGAATAGTGTGAGAAGGATGCTCGTGCCCACAAGAAACAGGCTGGTCTTCACATATGTCCAGAAGGGAATATGATCCCAAACTAAATAGTAGTTCCGACTGAGTTTATGCCACCAGGCTGTCAATAAGCCGGACCGCCGTAGCTCAAGTCCAACTCGAATCTTCCGCGGATCGCTCACGTAACCTTCCGATTGACCGACGGGGCGAAGCAGGATCCAGGTCTTGATCTTATTCGTCAAGTCGTCTGGTCCAGGCTCCTGCCACGTTGCCGTGGCCCAGGTGAAATTGGCGAGCACCAGAGGTCGCTCCGCCTCATACCTGACACCTTGCTTCTCCATGGTTAACCACAATTCATGCCAGCTATCGTCCGGCTTGATGTTGAGCTGCAGCCGCTGCAATTCAGAGGCGTCAAATTCCAGATCAAAGGTTCCGGAAAACGATGCCTGATCTTCATCTGAGAAATCGTAGTTTATGGAGGCGTAAGTGAGGTGCTCTTCGCTGATGGTTATCGGCGTCACAACGCCGGGAGACTCATTGAGCAGCCTCTGGTCGTATGGTAGGCCGGCCCCCAGGTCCTGTACCTGCAGGTCGTGACTGCGAGCACGCATGCTTCCGAAACTGAGACGGCGCACCACATTCTCCACGACTCGAACGGTCTCATCGAGATTGATTGCCGACTCGGCGGCGAATTCTATGGCTTGAGGCCCGCTGGCCCAAGTTTCCGGAGGGAGACTCCGCCACATTTTTTCGTATAGTCCACGGCCTATGTGGTGCCAGGTAATCTGGTTATCGACATCATTGGGTAGAAGCAGACCAGCATTGCGGGCTATCTCTGCAAAAGTCTGGAATAGCTGTTCTTGATGAGGGCCTTCCAAGTCGGCGTAATAGTCGTGGTCTAAATAGGGACTGGTGTTTGGAGCGGATGGTGCCATGGGCAGAACGCGGAGTTGTCTTGAGAACATCTCTCTGTCTACCTTGACGCTGGTGACCGCCATCCACAGGAAGGGGATTGAAAAGACGACAGTGCCTGTGATCAACATCATATAGATTATGAGGCGTCTGAGCATTATCGATGGCCTGTAATAGCGATGTTCGCGCCTATTCACTCTCGTAGTGCACCCATCGTTTCGAGAGTCTAAGTTGCCAGATGGTCAGGGACAGCACAATCACGAAGAGTACCCAGGCCATGGCTGAAGCATATCCCATGTTTCCATAGCGGAAAGCATGATTGAACAGGTGATATACATAGAATAGTGTGGAATTAGCCGGCCCGCCCTGTGTCATGATGAAGGCTTGGGCAAAGATCTGAAACGCGCCTATCATGCCCATGACCAGGTTGAAGAAGATGTATGGTGTCAATTGAGGAATGGTAATATATCGGAACTT
>JABIQT010000325.1 GCA_018667995.1 Candidatus Latescibacterota bacterium | reverse complement strand
GTCATGACAGATACACTCGCATTGAATGGCGGTACGCCAACGAGATCAGCACCTTGGCCAGATTTCTTCCCGGGTGGAACAGAATACGGGGAAGAAGAGAAACGTGCCGCGATTGAAGTCATCGAGGCACAGTCCCCGTTCCGATATTACGGGACTAATTCGCTTAAGAAAGTAGACAGCTTAGAGGAAGCCTACGCTCGTTATGTCGGCAGCCGGTTCGCCCTTGCCACGCATAGTGGGAGCACCGCACTTTCAGTGGCCCTGGCGGCTTTGGGCGTAGGACCGGGTACCGAGGTGATTCTACCTGCATTTATGTGGATAGCTGACGTCAATTCGGTCGTCCATCTGCGTGGGATTCCGGTTTTGGCGGAAATCGATGAAACGTTGAATCTGGACGCTGGAGCCCTGGAAAGTAAGATTACAGAGCGTACCCGCGCAATCATAGCTGTTCACATGGCCGGAACTCCGGCGGATATGCCAACTATCCTTAAGATCGCCGACAAACATGGTATTCCAGTGCTCGAGGACTGTTCTCAGGCCGCTGGGGCCTCTATCGACGGCGCAGTGGTAGGCTCCATGGGCGCCATAGGCACCGTGAGTCTTCAGTACAACAAAAACTTCACCACGGGCGAAGGTGGCATGATCACCACAAGTGATGAAGATCTCTTCCGACGGGCAATCAGTTATCACGATATGGGTTTTGAACGCGATATGCAGGGCATCTCAGTTCCTCAGGACTCCCCGTTCGAGACCTGGGGCATGGGGGCCCGAATGGATGAAATACGCGGAGCCATCGGCCTGGTTCAACTGAAGCGACTTCCCGACATTGTGAAGCGCATGCGGGGACACCAACATCGATTGAGAGAGGCCCTCGGAAAAACCCAGGGCATAACCCTGAGACGGTCTCCGGATACGACCGGTGACAGTGGATCCTATTTTTCATGGATTCACGAATCGACTGATGCCGCCGACGCATTCGTTGAAGCAATGAAGGCAGAAGGCATTCCGGTTGCGCCACCGCACGGAGGCATACATCAATACCGGTATATGTCCAGTCTTCTCAAAAATGCCCCCGTTACCACAGAAAGTTGTCCCTGGTCCTGCCCGTTCAATGCCGAGAGTCCTATGTCCTATAGTGCAAGCATGCTTCCGCGCAGTAACGAATTGCTCGATAAGTCCCTCATGCTCTCTATGCCGCCACGTCTGACAGAACAAGACGTGAACGATATCATCAGAGCCTTTAGGAAAGTAGCTTCCCAGATTCTCTAGATATCTTGCACGGGAAATATTGGCCTCATCTGGAAGTCGCCCTTACAGCAGCAGTTAGGTTTTCCTTGTTCTTGAATATCTGCGATCCCAATACCGATTCACCATTTGAGGAGAGTTAATGAAACCGAGTGACTCCGTCAGTACCGATGCCCAGTTCTGGGCTGCCATTCGCCGCGATCAATTCCTCCTGGACCCCGAGGTCGTTTTTCTTCAGGGAGGATCAGTCGGACCGTCACCTCGGCCCGTGGTAGATACCATTACCAAGGGGATCCGGGATTTCGATAGCGATCCTCTCAAACATCAACCTCTATACAGGCCGATTGTCGAAAAAGCGCGGGAGAAATTGGCCAAGTTCGTAGGCACATCAGCAGAGAGGGTGGCTTTGGTGCAGAATACGACCATGGCCATGAGTGTGCCGGCTCAGGGATTGACCTGGGAGGAGGGCGACGAAATCCTCACCTCCGACCAGGAATACGGTGCCGTACGAGCTTGTTGGGATTATATCGCCAAACGCTACAAGGTAAAGATCAACCGTGTAGAACTACCCCTGAAAATTGAGAGTGCGGAACAGATCGTCGACACCTTCAAGGCTGGATTTACAGATCGGACTCGTGCCATGGTCTTCGGACATGTCTATTGGTCCACTGGGTTGGCCACCCCGATTAAGGAGTTGACGGAACTCGGTCGTGAGCGAGGAGCATGGGTCATCATAGATGGCGCCCATGCCGTAGGGATGGTCCCACTGAACCTGGACGATGTGCACCCGCACTTCTACTGCTCCAGCCTGCACAAGTGGATTCTTTCGGCAAAGGGCACGGGCATGCTATACGTGTCGGAAGATGTCTATGATCATGTGGAACCGCTGATCCTGGGAGGAAATGTACGTCAGGAAGGCAACAATGCGAGCCGATTTGACATGATGGGTACTCGAGATCAGACACCCTTCATGGGACTGGGTGCCGCCATTGATTTTCAGAATGAGATTGGCTGGGACCGTGTTCGAGCCTATTCACAGGGGTTGGCGGGCTACCTCAAGGAACGGTTGAAACGTTTCAAGGGGCTTCGGCTGTTGACCCCTGCTGATCCGGAGCTATCTGGCTTCATCACTACATTCGGCATCGACGGTGTCGACCTTGCGCCCATCCGCCAAGAACTCTGGGACGATGAGAAAATAGAGACATCAGCCTTCAAAGTGCAGGACCTGAGTGTGATGCGCATTTCGACACATTTCTACAATAGTCGCGAAGACATTGACCGAATGATTAGCGAAATCGAAAAGCGCCTTTAGGCATTGAGTCTAGGCAGTGACAGATATTGACGGTGGTGTGCGCTATGTTGGGAAGCGTTGATTCGAGAGCAATTGTCTTCGATAGGAGCAGAGCAATGCCAAAGGAAATTGGCTTTACCACAAACCAGATTCATGCAGGTGAGGACGAATCTTCCTCAGCCACCCCGATTTACCAGAGCGCCACTTCTTTTGGTGGCTATCTACGGGGTGGAAACCCGACTTTGGAGGCATTCGAGAATAAGATGCTTGCGCTCGAGGGCGGTAAGGCCGCCGTTTCTACAGCTTGTGGAATGGCCGCCGTAAGCCAGACGCTGCTCGCATTATTGAAACCTGGCGATAGGGTGCTTTGTCACCAGACGGTATACTACTGGACCACAGAGCTAATGACCAGTGTCTTGCCAAAATTCGGAGTTCAAGTCGAGATGATCGACATGACCGATCTAACTGTTCTCCAGGAAGCACTTTCTACGGAAACAAGTGTCGTCTATTTTGAGCCGTTGGCGAATCCCAAGCTCGACGTGATCGACACGGAAAAAGCCATAGCACTCGCGAAAAAAGCCGGCGCGGTTGTGGTAGTTGACAATACCTACCTGTCGCCCTATTTGTTGCGCCCACTCACACTGGGCGCGGATATCGTGGTCCACAGCGCGACTAAATTCCTGTGTGGACATGGTGATGCACTGGCCGGAATAGTCATAGCAGCAGAATCCGAATACGGTGAAATGGTAAGCCGGTCACGGAATATCTTTGGTGGCATCCTCAGCCCAATGAATGCGTTTCTTCTCCTGCGAGGCATCAAAACCCTATCCATGCGAATGGACCGGCATTGCTCCAACGCCCAGTCCGTAGCCGAATTCCTCGATGCGCATCCACATGTCAACAGGGTTTTCTATCCAGGATTGACAAGTTCACCGGGGCACAAAATCGCGAAAGCACAATGGCAGGGGTTTGGCGGAATGGTAAGTTTCGAAGTCGATGGTCAAGAGCGACTGACCAACTTCCTTGAAGGCATAGAGCTCTGCAAACCGTGGGTCAGTCTAGGTGATGTGGGTACGCTGGCAATCGGTCAGGGAGGCCCTAATCGCGTGAGGATGTCAGTTGGACTGGAAGATGTTGATGATATTACCCGAGATATAGGCCAAGCTCTAGGGACATGACCCTACTCCGGCTGTGCAACCGTAGGAGCAGCTCGATGGATCATTCCTGGACGGACTTCAAAAAGCCGCTTGAACTCGGTCCACCCAGTACAAGTAGCCGCTCAGGTTCCACCTACACCTGAGGATTGCTTGATTTCATGCATTGCCAGACCATCAACCAAAAATAGACAACTAAGTTAACGGGAAGAAAAGGAGTCCGAAATGCGAGACAGACGTGTATCCATCGGTGATCTGACCAGGAAGGAATTCCGGGAGGGAATCGATAATCACACCATCAAGGCGGC
>JABIQT010001139.1 GCA_018667995.1 Candidatus Latescibacterota bacterium | reverse complement strand
TCACAGAGTACGATTCCATCTTTCAATATTAGTTCTTCAGCCTTCGTAATCGGCGCCCGTAGGACCGAGAGAAATTGGTCAAGCCTCGTGCTCAAGTATCGTGCCGAGTTCACTTTTTCGATAGTGGTCATTCGCTCGAATGGTTTGTCGCCCGGGTTTACCATCTCGACAGGATGCCATCGGTTAAGAATGGCATGCCGTGTATTGTGGTCGGTAACATTCGTGGATCCTGTATGCCCCGTCAGATGATGAAACAGCAGTACGTCGCCTGCTTGGGCGAGGTATTCCTCGTAGTGTCCCGAGAATTCCGGTAAGGGAGCCGCACCCTTGATCGCACCGCAGTTTCGAGCCATCTCCTCTCGATAACGCATGTAGGAACCCGGAAAATAAATAAAGGCGCCTCCATGATATTGTACATCGGTCAGGAATATAAAGGACCCCACTGCCCAGCCATTTGGCATCATACTCGGGTAGCTATCGTCCACGTGGGCCACGGGGTCTGGCCACGGCTCGCCCTGTTGATAGGGCCGTGGCATGTCACTGCCACCGCGCCGTCGTTGCAATGTGTATCCCGGTCCGAACAACTCATCAATGGCATCAAGCATCTTCTCTGTGGTGCAAGCCGCGACCGCCTCCAAACCATGCCGGTGATCTTCCGGTTCCGCTTCAAGCGCCAGAACGGCAGCGGTCGTGAGATCAGCAGGAACAGCCTGCCTGATTACCAGGTATCCGTAGCGGATAAAATGTTCGTGATCGTCAGAATCTAATACCACACACGATCCCTTTCACGGTTCTCCTGCTCATCCTCGAATTCAACGAATATGTCCCTGGTTTCGCTTTGCGTCCACCCGATACATGTGGAGGTCCTCTGGCTGTTTTACGCCGAGCAGCACCAGTCTCTCCTCGTCTGCGCCTTCAAGTGCCTGCCACGGCACGGCATGCTGCCATTCGTAGCGCTTAAGCCACCAATGGCCATAGTACAGATAAACTGTCCTTCGCCATCCATCGGACCTGTTTGCCGTTGCGGAATGCCACACCGCCGAGTTGATAAACGCCGCGTCGCCTGGCTCGGCATGGATGGCGATTTCACCGGGAATCGGTCTGCAGCGATCTTCACCGGATGGTGCCTGACGCCAACCTAGGTGCGAGCCTGGTACTACATAGGTAGGTCCCCGTTCGTCGGTCATCGAATCGAGATACACAATCGTATTGATCGAGAGAGGATACTCACCCGGGAATGAGAAATCCCGGTGCCAAGCCCGTTCGGGCCGCTCGCTGTGTGGTTCTTGCCTCAATAGATCATACTGAAGAAGCTGAGTTTGGGAGCCAAATACCGCTATGTGCTGATCAATAATTGGTCGATGTTGAATGAGGTCGATGAAGGGGCGTCTCTGAAGCAATTTCTGCTGATTCACCGGAGATTCTTCCTGCTCCCAAATCTCCTCATAGGCCATCTGGATGGTTCCCAATCTATCCGGGTCCAGAACGCCCTTAATGAGCACGAACCCGTGTTCGTTGAAGAATTCCCAGTCGCTGTCTTTCACCATGGGTTCTGGACTCCCGCTGGCGAATCCCTACGCTCTTGCTTGTGGGCAACACCCTTGATCGCATACTTGATGACTGAGGGTGCTTCCTGCATCTGTGTATCTTCCACCTGGACTGTGTCGAATCCCGCCTGATGGACGGCCTGCCGGGTGTTACGATTCAAATGACAGTTACAGCACATTACCCTCCAGAGCGGACTCAACAGCTTTTGCCACCGAGCGACCGAGGGATTCTGCTGTGCGAAAACGTGTTCAATGAGCAGGAGTGTTCCACCGGGTTTCAACAGTCTATGGATCTCACTCAAGCTGGCAGCCTGATCACTAACAGAGCAGAGCACGAGTGTCGAAACTACACAATCAATAGTCTCATCCTCGATATCAATGCTTTCTGCACCAAACGAAGCAATCTCTACATGCTCATTCCCAGGTTCCTTTGCACGAGCAGTAAGCCGATGTCGCATATGCTTGTCTGGTTCAACCAGGATCAGTCTCTGAACGTTATCTGAGTAATGTGGCAGGTTCACGCCGGTTCCGCTGCCTATCTCCAGGACGGTACCGGCAGCACTTTGAAGGAGTTCGGAGCGCCACGATCCAAGGCACGCTTGCTCACATTGCCGCATGGTGGCATCATAGAATTTCGCCATGAAATAGGATCGTATGGACATACGTGTTCTCTCCGGTCAAAAGCATCGATTACAGTCTGAATCATTTACAATCGTAGTCATCCTATACTCTTGCCCGGAGCATCGGAGGTGTTCGGGATCGTGTTTCTTCCGGATGCGGCCAGGTGGAGGCACCCTACAACATAACAAAAGTGGGCTGGTTGAACCATGTTCTCTATAGGGTGTGCCCCGAGTCTTGGCGCTCGATTGCACAGGAGAAACAGAAACTTGTATGCCCGCTTTGCGGAACCACACAGGGAACTTAGTCTGCCAATAATCCCGCCGATCATTCGCCCAATCGATTGCAACTGCATTTGAGTGCGACAGTGGCAGGCTGATAGCCGGAGGTACACTGTAAATGGAATTTATAATCCGGATCACGAGGCCGATATCAGCCTATTGTTTCGCATTTACGAGTCAACGTTACCCATAAGGTAGTTCCAGCATTCCTGGCGTATGGCACGCTCCTTATAGTGATCGCTCTGTGAAACCTTCAGAGGATTACCGAAGGACATGATGTTCCCCGCATCTTCAGCTTTGTCCAGCAGGTTCCAATCACGGGGTTTGTTGAGAGCGTCCGCTTCATGATTCCACGTTGGGGCTTTATTATCGCCGGTTCGCCTAAAAAGAAATTTGATCATATGACGGGGCGCGTCCGACGTGTTGGCCGCCGTACCATGCCAGAGGTCGTAGTGCGCAAAAGCCATAGTGCCGGCCTTTACGATCAAAGGTATCTGCCCACGGATATTTGTATATGTGGCCATGCGATCCGTCGGAGCATTTCGGAACTGAGTGCCTGGAACGATAATGGTGGGGCCCATATCCTCCGTGACGTCTCGCGGATAATACAGACCAAGCAGTCTATTGGGCCGACGGTCGCGATTGTTCGTCCCGTCTTGATGCCACTGCATGTGGCCCATCCCCGCTGGCCGGCAGTGCCAGTGGCGATGCGATTGGATTTCGTAATCACTGCCTAGCAGACTCTGGAGGGCGCCGTGTGTCTTCGGGTGTTTCAGAACTTGAAGTAGATCCGGAACCACATCGGTGATCGCGTCACCGGGATTGCTGTCTAGCCCGTCCAGTTCCAATGCGATTGAATCGTTCACATCTTCGGCCACGTCCAACTGCACAAGGTGATAGCCATTTACCAGGAACTTCGCCATGTCTACATCGCTCATCAGATTTGTCGCTTCACTCACAGACTGCCTCCATTTTCTGCAGGATGAATTCGTATCCGATCACATCGATATCTCTGTCGTCGAAGGGCGCCTGCAGGTGTGGGAACTGCACAATCTGCCATCCGTCGACAATAGCCTCGTGCACCGTCTCATAGGGCCAATTCTGCTCCGTAGCCGTGATCTCTGCCCTATACCCTCTTATTGGCTCGATCTGCGTCAGTCCCAGGATCTCGGAAAAGACGTTTGGCGTTCTGGCCTGCAGGTACAGGAGTCGTTGGCGCAATGGTTCGCTGCCTGGATCATCTGACATGTGCTTTCCTCGTTTTGGTGTGCTCAATGTATGCTACCATATTTGCTGAAGATATAGTCGTACACCTTCACATCGTGGTCCGCGGGCGTGTTACCTATCGTGGTAGATTAAGACTGACTACCGATTCCCAACAATCCGTGTATGAACAGCATTTTACCAGATCTACGGTCCCATGCGTGCCGAAGCACATCTCAAGATTTATCGCTCCGTTATTGCCCCACGCTCTTTCAGAATATACTTCGCCCGGTCTAACGGGGATATACCTTTATAGGGTCGAATCACACCATGGCCCTCGGGACATAGTTCGTAGCCGTGAAATCGTAACGAGATTTTGGCCCGGCCGCCCGTAAGAGAGCTCAGGCGCATAGGGTAATCCAT
The DNA here is from genome assembly GCA_018667995.1 of Candidatus Latescibacterota bacterium. GTDB lineage: Bacteria > JAAXHH01 > JAAXHH01 > JAAXHH01 > JABIQT01 > JABIQT01. The sequence continues at coordinate 346 of JABIQT010001139.1, read as the reverse complement.
AGATGTTGCGAGGGGCAGTTTTCCTGCGATTTGGCAGATGCCGCCTGAGGCCTCTGCCGGTTCAAGACCGCCCCTCATCGCGATTATATCTGAAGAGATTTTTCCGACGTGCATCTCTGGAGCCGCGATGTGAAAAGCAAGAATCGGTTCGAGAAGATGCGTTCCTGCTTGGGTTAGTCCTTTCATTACTGCCATATTCATGGCCGTCTTGAAATTGCCGGGACGACTGTGCAGCACGTGGTCACTGCCGTCAACTAATTCCAATTCTATATCGGTAACTTCCCAGCCCTTTATGCCTTGTTTCAATGATTCCCGTACATTCGTTGCCATCTCGTTTTGATACTTC
>JABIQT010001019.1 GCA_018667995.1 Candidatus Latescibacterota bacterium | reverse complement strand
GTCGGAGGCGATCATCGCCAGGGGATGGGTCAGCACCGATTTGATTTCTTCGTCACTCATTCCAAATCCGATCATCCCAACATTTCCTTTCTCCTCTATCAGCAAGTTGCGAACAAATTCGAAAGGATCTTCCCCTGTGCCCTCCACGATCTCACTGACTCGCATACCAATGTATTGCTTGTTGGAATCGCTCACGGTAGACACCATCACGTGACTCCAGTCTCCGAGCAGGTCTACCTTCGCCACTGCCGCACGCTTCATCTGTGCCGCCACGCGGCGTGATTGAAGGCGCTTTACGAATGCCTCGGCCCCACCATCTCTGAAAGATGTGGGGAACAGGTTCTGCAAAGTAGTGGCATAAGCAATATACGGATACCGATCAACCGTGATGTCCATACCCTCCGCGTTCGCCTTTTCAATCAGATCAAAACACTGTGCAATCTTATCGATGTTACGCGTTCCTATAGATTTGAAATGTGCAATTTGCAGCGGTATGACCGCCTCCCTCGCCGTCCAGATGGCCTCTTCAACGGCATCCACAAGACGATCGTCCTCATTACGCAGATGGGTCGAGTAGATACCCCCGTAAGATTGCGCCGCCTTGCATAGCTCTGCAATCTCTTCCTTACTGGCGAAACTACCGGGTGTGTATTCGAGGCCCGATGATAGCCCCCAGGCGCCCCCGGCCATTGATTGTTCCACCAGTGCTTTCATTTCATCAATCTGCCGGGCTGTTGCCCTCACATTATCTTTCCCGACGACCATATCCCTGATGGTGCCCTGGCCAACGAACGAGGCGAAATTGACCCCTATTTCACGTCTATCCAAGGCATCGAAGTAACCGGAGAAATCCGTCCAGTCAATGTCTACATCATACTTTTCGCCGTATCCCTTTTGCTGAATTTCCAGCCGCTCATTGGTCATCGGCGCACGAGAACTTCCGTCCTGGCCGGCCACTTCGGTGGTAACGCCCTGTTTGATCTTGCTGTCGGCACTGGGACTCACAAAAAGCGATAGATCCGTGTGAGAATGGATGTCTATAAAGCCAGGGGCCACAATCATGCCTGTAGCGTCGATTGACCGTTTGGCTCCGTAGGAGGCGAGATCCCCGATCTCAACGATCTGCTCACCAACGATCCCGATGTCCCCCGTGTAGGCGGCCTCACCCGAACCATCCACAATGATACCGCCTGTTATCAAAATGTCATAGCGAGGCGGCCCCTGACAAGCTGAGATGATCGCGGTACCACCGGCCAGTGTACCGGCTCCTGCGATACCCACTTTTTTGATAAACGAACGACGAGACCAGCTCATGATGTCCCCTTGTAATAATAGTTGTCAGGAATGTTTCGGGTTTGAGATAGAGGGTGGTTCCGGCATACGATCAAAGATCACCTCTATTAGAAGAAATTGACAAAATATGTGAATTGGAGTATCTGGACAAAAATCCGAGCCTGTTAACTGGGGTACACTGTAATCTCGATAGCGTGCTCAATCCGGCTGAACCAGGCTTTGCCCGTTCTCAAAATCGTATAGCGTCTGTCGTTTCAGGTCTGCCACCGCCAGCTGATACTGGATATATGCGTTAAGATATGCGGTACGGGCCTCTGTGAGTCGGTCACGGTCGAGTGCCAGTTCCTGACTGGTGATGTCACCATTGTCGAATCTTGCAAGCGTGATTTCGTAGCTTCGAACGGCAACGTCCTCGCTTTGTCGAAGGACGTCAATCCTGCCACGAGCCTCCTCGAATCTGGTGATCGCGTTGCGGATATCTCTCTCCACCAACCTGCGATTTTGCACCATATTGAGTTCGCTCTGTTGAACGACGGCTTCAGCGGCCTCAACTTGAGACCGATTTACCCCGGAGTCCCACAGCGGGACGGTCACATTGACGAAGACGCCGCGATTCTTGGGCCTTCTCTCTATATCCCTTAAGCTCGATCGAAACAACGATTCGGCCCCGGCACCAACGCCGAGTTCTGCATCGCTGACTCCGGATAACTCATAAAACCCGCGAAGATCGACCCGAACTTTTCTAAGAGCATCGGTCTGTTTTACAATAATCTCAGCCAACCTGCGATTGATTTGGGTTTCTCGGACTTCCGATCGATAGTTCAATCCGTGCTCGAGCGCCATACGCGGATCTACTTCGAATGCGCTCAGCGCGAAATCCGTCTCTACCGCGACCACCTGCGTCAGCGGCAGTCCGACGCTCAGCTTGAATCTATCAGACTCACGAGAGAGGGTTCCCTCGGCGCCGAGGACACCGTTCTGGCTTTGCGCCAGATCTACCTCCATCTGGAGGGCCTCGACTTCCGGTATCAACCCGGCCGCATATTTCTGTCGGGCAAGATCGAAAGACTGTTGCTGCTGTTCCAGTTCGTCGCGAGCGATCTCAAGCTCCCGCGTAGCTCTGTACATGGCATAGAATCGGTCTGTCACATCAAAGATAATGTCCAACTCCGTGCGCGTATAGGATCTCTCAGCAAGCTCTAACTCCAGATTGGCACGCTCCAAACCAAGTTTGAGTGTATTCGGGACAAAGAGCGGCTGCTCAAGGGTGAAGCGTACGCTGGTAAAGAAACGCTTGGTGTCTTTGGGGGATTCCAGCGTTTCCAGAAAGACCGAATCTCGCCGCTGACGTAAACTCGACTCTAAGGAAAGACTACCATTGGTGGGCAATGGCTGTTCGATATTCAATCCACCACGCCACTGAATGCTGCCTGTGGTATTGTAGCTGGTAGGTTCGTTAGGGACGTTTATGGCCTGTACCTGCTCCGTGAAATTAGGCGCCTGCAGATCTATAGCAGCATTGGTTTTGAATCTTCCTCTGGCGGCAGACACGTTCTTCTCCGCCTCCAGCAGTTGAAGGGCCAGAGTTTTTGCTTCATAGCTATCTTTCAATGCGATATCCAGAGCGTCTTCAAGAGTAAGGGCTATGGGCATTTCCTGGCCAGAGGCCACGAAAAATGGGCTCACCAGTAACATAATACTGGCGAGCCAAAGGCAGGGACGGACCATCAAGAGCCTCCGGTACACTTTATTGAAAATCGGAACAGCAACTGGAAGGTTTACTCGAATCGTAACGCGTCTATGGGATTGATTGCTGCAGCACGTTTGGCAGGAACAGTCCCTGCCACAACACCCACGGTGCCAGAGACTACAAAGGCCACCAACACGGATACAGT
>JABIQT010000902.1 GCA_018667995.1 Candidatus Latescibacterota bacterium | reverse complement strand
TTACTTTGAACTCGGTAAACCAGAATCTCTCTGTACGGAAAAGGTCGATTCCGGCACTGGTAGGCGTATCAAAAAGCCAGGGCTCGATAAAGCCGATCGACACGGAATTACGCCGCGACCCAAACTCTGTGGAGAAGTTCGCCGTTTGCCCATTTCCTCTAAAGTTGGGAATCACCACCGAGACTGTACCCACGAGCCCATCGAGTCCACTGAAACCCGCCCCGGCATTGGCGGTCCCTGTAGGTTTTTCCTGAACCTGCATGGTCACATCAACGTCGCCATCTGGAAGGGGTTGGATATCGGGGACTACATCCTGAAAGAAGTTTAGCTGGAAGATATCCCGCTGGCTCCGCATTAGTGACGATCTTCTGAAAACCTGGCTAGGCTTCATCACCATTTCACGGCGGATTACTTTATCTTTGGTCTTGGTGTTGCCCACAATATTGATTCTGTGAACCTTGGCCGGGGCACCTTCGTTGAGGCTGACGGTTACATCGACCGAATCGGACCGCGATATCTCCTGTGGGAATGGGTTCGCATACAGGTAGCCCAATTCTCCATATGTTTCATAGAGTTTTCCGAGACTCTCGCCGTATTTGGTCTCGTTGAAGACCTCTCCCTCTTTAAGGGCAAAAATGCTATGAAGCTGGTCGTCAGTAAAAACAGTGTTGCCCTCGAATGCAAGGGTACCCATTATGGACTTCTCACCTTCGGCGACACCGATCTTCATATACATTTTTGATTTGTCGTCACTGTACCAGAGAGAGTCCGATGTCACCCGTGCACTTCGGAACCCATATTTCCTGTATTCTTCAGTCGCCTTCTCAAAAGTGTCCAGCACCCTTTCACGCCGCAGATCTCCCTCTTTCCAGAAGAGCTCCTCCTCGGCATCGCTCTTTTTCTTCATGGCATTTGCCAACGCCTGATCCGGCACAGACCGATTGCCGGCTACGAATATCTCACCCAGCTTTACCTTTTTGCCTTCGGCTATCGTGAGTTCAAGGACAGCCGTGCCCTCAGTAACAAAAATACCCTCGTCGACATCTGCTAGGAGATAGCCCTTCTCCCGATATAGCTTGAGAAGTTTCTCCTTCGCGAGCGTCACGCGGAAGGGACTGACAGCTTGCCCCTGGAAGATGAAATTCTCGCGCTCTAGATCTTTGCTCTTTACCTTGTCATTTCCCTTAAATTCGATACGATCAAGCAGAGGATATTCCCTGACTGATATGGTTAAAATTACGCCCCCGGTCGGTCCCTCAGACGCATAGATCTTGATATCCGAGAAGAGTCCAAGTCGATAAAGCTGTTTTATCGAGGTCGCTACATCTCTGGGATTGTATAGATTTCCCGATTTTAGCGTGGAGACAGACCGGATCAGAGTGTCGTCTACGTTGGCATTTCCATCGATAAGAACATCTGTAATGGGGGGAGTCGACTGCGCGTGCACGTGGGTCAGTGAAACAAATAGCACCATCAGCAGCGTGAAAAATAGGTATGAATAATGCTTGTTACTGTTCATGAATGATGATTCCTTGAATAACTCTGTGTCTTGTCGTACCGAAGTAACACAACACGGTCTTGTCGTACCGAAGTAACACAAGACGTCCCGGTCGGACTATATTCGTCCGCCGGGACGGCTGCGAAAATGTACAGAGACTTTCCAAATTTACTTCACGGACCGACAAGACTGTGTTGCATCGGGACCGCTACTTAACAGTGGGACACCAATTTGACCTTGTGAACCGCCTCCTGTTGTGCGGCAGTTCGCTGTCAAGATTAGCCGGTGTGCCCTCTTATACGCAACGTTTGCGTCCCCGGTTCCTATGCCTCGGATTCCGTTAGAACGGGTGCCTCATCCGAACTGCCTGAATCTGCCTTGTAGAAGGTCAATTCCTCGCCCTTCTTTCCGACGCGCACGTCGTCACCCTCCACGAACTTGCCTTTGAGGATCTCTTCGGCGAGAGGATCTTCGACCATGCGCTGAATCGTCTGATTCATGAACCTGGCATTGTACACCGGGTCATAGCCTTTCTCGGAAAGGAGCTCTCGCGCACTCTGTGTGAGCGAGATACTGATCTCTTTCTCCAATATTCTCTTGTTGATTTCCTCAATCTGCATGTCGATGATCTCTGCGATTTCGCTACGTCCCAATTGATGAAACACAAGGGTATCATCGATACGATTGAGAAACTCTGGACTGAAAAGCCGTTTCATCTCCTCCTTGACCTGGCGTTCCATCAGCTCAAACTCTGAGCCTAATTCATCTTTACTGAATCCCATTCCACCGGCTTTTTTCAGGTCACGCGTACCCAGATTCGAGGTCATGATAATGACGGTATTCTTGAAGTCAACGCGCCGGCCGAAGCTGTCCGTGAGCGTGCCCTCATCCAGAATCTGAAGCAAAATATTGAACACATCCGGGTGCGCTTTCTCAATTTCGTCAAGCAATATAACGGAGTATGGCTTCCGACGGATCTTCTCAGATAGATGTCCGCCCTCGTTGTATCCCACGTATCCCGGAGGGGCACCAATCAGCCTTGAGACGTTGAACTTTTCCATGTACTCGGACATATCAACCCGAATGAGCGCATCGGGATCCTCGAACAGGAATTCGGCGACGGCTTTAGCCAGGTAGGTTTTTCCGACACCTGTCGGACCTAGAAATACAAAAGAACCGATTGGGCGATTGGGATTCTTCAGGCCGGCGCGAGACCGACGGATGGCCTTGGCCAAAC
>JABIQT010000623.1 GCA_018667995.1 Candidatus Latescibacterota bacterium | reverse complement strand
TGCGCCAAGCTCGTCGGGTCCGCGTGTCTGCCCGCCAGAAACAAGCGCCTGAGATTCGCGAATCAGCCTGAGTGGCGAGTAAAATAGGTAGCGCCGAAGTACGCTCTATATAGAAACAAGAAAACGGATGCCCGATAGCGGCATCCGTTTTCTTGTTTCTACCAGCAGAATTACTTGATGCGATCAGGCCGATCGCCCTACCCCATAGTATTCGAATCCTGCTGCAACCAGGGCGGCGGGATCGTAGATGTTCTTGGCGTCCACGAGCACAGGCTGGCGCATGCGCTCCTTGATATCTTGAAAATCAAGATCTCGGAATTCATTCCATTCTGTCAACACCAGCAAGACATCACAGCCATCGGCGGCGTCGTATGCAGAGCCTGAGAATTCGACTTCCGACAGAAAGCGGCCTGCTTCCTCGGCCGAGACTGGATCGAATGCCTTGACGTGTGCGCCTTCCTGCTGCAGGAAGGGAATTATGGCCAGCGAGGGTGCATCTCGCATATCATCTGTATTCGGCTTGAACGAGAGTCCGAGTATGCCTACGGTCTTTCCAGACAGATCACCGCCAGCGCCACGACGTATCTTTTCTATGATTCTTTGACTTTGGTTCTCATTGACTCGAATCACTGCATCGATGACTTGCATGCTATAGCCTTCCTGCTCTCCCTTCATTCGCAGTGCCCTGGTATCTTTGGGAAGACAGGATCCTCCGTAACCTGGTCCAGCCTGCAAAAAACTTGGACCGATACGGGCATCAGACCCCATGCCATATGCTACATCACGCACATCGGCTCCAACCAGTTCACACAGATTTGCTATCTCGTTGATGAAGGAGATCTTCGTGGCCAGAAAAGCATTGGCTGCGTACTTGATCATTTCCGCAGTTTCCCGTGTTGTGACCAGGAATGGCGTGTTATTCTGCGACAGACGCCGGTAGATGTCCCTCATGATAGCTTCTGCATGCGGATCGTCCGTGCCGAGTACTACTCGATCAGGCTTTAGGAAGTCTTCGATGGCGGAACCTTCTCGCAGGAATTCCGGGTTGGAGACTACTGTGAAATCTTGAGCCGTCGTCTGTTGTGCTCTGATGATTTCAGTGACACGGGTGCCGGTGCCAACGGGAACCGTACTTTTGTTGACGACCACTTTGTAGCCATCCATGTTGTTCCCTACCTGCTCCGCAACCGCGTAGACAGAGGAAAGGTCGGCGCTGCCATCTTCAGCTGGTGCCGTACCCACAGCAATAAACACCACCAACGAGTCCTGGACGGCACTGGAAAGATCAGTCGAGAATTCCAGCCTGCCTCCGGCCGTGTTACGCTTTACGATATCGCTCAGCCCAATTTCGTAAATGGGCAGGTCGCCCTGGCGCAGCATGTCGATCTTCCGCTGATCACTGTCGACGCAGACCACATGATTTCCAAAATCGGCAAGGCAAGTGCCAACGACCAGGCCGACATAGCCAGTTCCGATTACACAGATATTCATTTTGTTAGACGTCCATTTCGAGATTGTCAGGTAAGCAGGAGGCCAATAGGCTGTTCGAGGAGGTCCCTTATCTGTGACAGAAATCTTGCAGCCACTGCTCCATCGATAAGGCGGTGATCCGCAGAAAGGGTCAACACCATTTTGGAGCGTGCAGTGATTGAGCCATCGATTACCGCAGGAGTTTCTTTGACGCGACCCACTGCTAATATGGCCGCTTCAGGGGGATTTATGATCGCGGTGAACTGGTCCACACCGAACATTCCAAGGTTTGAAATGGTAAATGTGCCATGCCCATAATCATCGGGCGAAAGACCACCGGACTTTGCTTTGGCATCCAGCGCCTTCGTTGCACCGGCTATGTCGTAGACTGATTTTTGATCACTAGCGGTGACTACCGGAACAACGAGGCCATCGTCCAGCGCCACGGCGAATCCTACGTTAACATCGGCATACCGAACGATTGTGTCACCTATCAGAGAAGCGTTGACCGCGGAAGACTCCTTAAGCGCGAGGGCTGTGGCACGAATGATCATGTCATTTACGGATACTTTGCTGAGACCGTGGCTTTCTCCGTATTCGTTCAATTCCTGACGCAACGTGACGGCGCGCGTCATGTCTATTTCCATAGAGACATAAAAATGAGGTATTGTGGACGCACTCTCCGCCAATCTTGCGGCTGTGATCTTGCGAATCCCAGAAAGTGCCGATCGCGACTTCTCCATCTTGCCGCCCTGACCCTGAGTGCCCTGCGGCTGGGTAGTCGATGGTACAGATGTAGCTACGGTAGACGCCGTACTCGCCACGCTCTGTTGGGCGAACGCTTCCACGTCTGACTTTACAATTCTGCCACCAGGTCCCGTTC
>JABIQT010000362.1 GCA_018667995.1 Candidatus Latescibacterota bacterium | reverse complement strand
GCCGTGATATGGACAGTAGGTCGTTGTTGCCTTTCACGTCACTTGGGTGATCGGCAAAGACCTCCCCACGGAAATCGCCTTCTTCGAGGGCATACTCCTGAATAAGGGATCCCATTGCACCATCAAAGATGAGTATGCGATCTTCAAGCAGCTTGGTAATTTGCGCGACAACGTCTTCGTATGAGTATGGTGCTGTGGATTGGCTGGAGATAACTCCTCCTGGGTCATTCGAATACAGGTTAGGCTTCAATGAAAGCCGGTTTTTACATAACCCACGAAAAGTAAGCTAAAGGAAGATCGAATCAATAAAGCGGTACGTGATTACGGTGACGTGAATGTTGTTCGTGTGGATTCACCTTGATTCAGTACCAGGAGAGGGTCGCCTGTCATGGTGGCCCGCCCAATCATCAATCGCCGCAGCATTAGGTTGCCGTGAAGTACGGTCAGGGAGACGTCGGTTTCTGTGATCTGACTGGTGCCCCAGGCATAGCCTGTGGACCAGAACCAGGTGCCCGTCGTATCGGAGAAACTCATGCTGACATCGACCGCGGAATAATGAAAACCAGTCAGGGCGAGCCCCGCAGCCCAAGCCGCCATTGCTCTCGCATAGTGGTGCCCGCATTCCGCCTCATCGAATGGACTCCGCTTGCGCCCGTCGTATCGGTCGCGGATGTTCTGGATGCATTGAAGGCCTGGGTCGATCTGCCCCTCGTACAGCATCCCTATGGCTGCGGTATATTCGAATCCAGTCATGACCTCGGTGAAATAGGGAAACGGGTTCTCAGGTCTCTGTCCGGGGTAACTGGCCATCAACAATGCTGATTCATCACCAATTGCGTAGGATCGCATGGTATTGAAGTGACCGTGGAGTCCTTCAATCAAATTGTGCTTCATGATACTCTTTAGCGTGGTCTGTACGTGTTCCGGGTCTACCAGGTACCCCAGACCACAGACATGCGCCATGTATTGACCCACCAGCTGATCCACGAGACAACCGGGACCAAGCTGATAGTCGGGCGAGGTGATGTCCGCTGCGCCCATGCCGACGCGTAGGCATTCGGCCACATCCTCGGAGCGCAGAGGCGGTCGGATCTCGTGTTCGTAGTATTCACCATTGAATAAGTTCTCATCCAGCCACTGACGGCCGCTGTCAAAAAGTGCTCGACAGCGATTAGCAAAATCTTCTTCGCCGACGTATCTCATCATTTCTTCTGCGGCGCGCAAGGCGCCCAGATACCAGATCCCCATCTGTGGATTGGGACCGTAATACTCCACATCCATGGTATTATGCTGGCATCCCTCCATCACCCCGTCCTGATCCGCATCCCAGCCACCAGGTATCCAGCAGAATTCGAGCGCCTTCCGAATCGATGGGATCAGCTCTTCCAGCATCTTGTGGTCGCCTGACAGTTGCCAGTCCCTGTAGACCTTCATGATACAGCCCATCTGGCCATCCGCCGCCGCATGTGGAATATCCTGCGCACGCGCTATGGGTAGTGAAACGCGAAAGCTCATCATGCCGTCTTCCCGCATGGCATGGCCGAATTCCACCCTGCGCATCCCTTTGGATAAGTCACCAAAGAGGAATGCTAAAGACTGCTCGTAGTTCCAGACATGCGTGCATGATCCGAGGCAGCATCCCGTGTCGTCTCCGCAGCCTTCCCAGCCGAAGAAGAGTCCATCGGGGGTCTGGAAACAGGTCTGACTACGGAGCGTACTCAGATTGAACAATGCTGCTTCCTTAACGGTCGCAGGAAGGTCTGAATCGCAAAAGGAGCGAACAAATCTCTCCGTCTCACATTCCAGGTGATCGAGCTCCGGACAGACCTGCTCGATGACGTCCCAGGAATCGTCAAATCGGGTGGTATAGAAGTTGCCAATCAAGTCAGGGTCGTCACAGCAGTTGTCGCCCTCGCAACATTCCTCGGTTTTTGCTTGCGGTGTCCAGGTGACTCGGTTCGGGAAGTGCCAGGCAATTACGAACGTAAATGCACGAGCTTCTCCTGGTTCCAGGTCGGCGGATACAGCAAGAGACGCCGCCGGGGCGTCTACATCCTCCGGGACTCGATCCGTTAGTGTACCATCCGCACTGAAATCATCCCAGAAATCCAGCATGGAGGAACCCCAACCAATCTTCTTCCATCCGGTACGATAGCTCACGTCCCCATCAGATATCGTAGCAAGCGCCAAAGTGCCCCATTGTGGCGCCTTCTTGTCCACGCCTCGTGACATCAGGAAGAGACCTCGGGCTCCTTCAGAGCTTCGGTACCTATTCTGATTCTCTTTGCTGGCGCCGCTGGTACCGTCCTGGCCGATGAAATTTGGAATAGTTCCACACACGGATGCGGCGATGGGAGTGCTCGTTCGATTTGTGACGACATATCGCAACATAGCAACGGGCAAACCACTGCGATCCGCATCGCAAGGAATGAGGGGGTTAAAAGCCTCCATCCGGACCTCTACCGGTGAATCGGGGTCGGAGAGGTTGACCTGGCCAAAAGGGTATGCAGCGGCAAAGGAGCAATTGCGAAAGCGTGGCAAACCGTGGTTGCTGGATTTGCTGCCGGAAGCTCCTTCATACTCAGAAAACTCAAGGGGCCCCTCCAGCATGCGCGTATCTGTCTGACTATCATTTCGCCGGGTATGTATGGCGAAGAATGGCCCTCCATTCAATTGCCCGCGGGGTATGAAACCCTTTGCCGGCCGATTTACAATCTCCCAATCGCGGAGATCACCGCGTCCACCAAGAGAGATTGTTCCGGTGCCGATTCCGCCAATGGGTAGTGCGATTTTTGCCAGGTGGTCCTGATCATAATGCTTAAGGACTGGCCATGGAGTTGAGGTCATGGGGATATCCTGAGTCGAGTGTTAACAATACATTAATAGGTTGAGAGGATGCAGGCTATCGATTCTGCTCGACCTTATGGGCTGGTACATCGTCGTAGTCGCCATGAGGCGGATGAAACCGGCCGATATAGTCTCGCAGAGAACGCATTACGCGTGGCGCCAGGAGGAGGGTGGAGACCATGGTCGGGATTGCCATGAGTGCGTACATACCGTCTATCAGAGCCACCGCGGAATCCAAGGAAACGACGGAGGCGACGATGATACAGGCTACGTAGAATACGTTATATAGACCTTGCCGTTCAGCACCGATCAGAAAACCAAGACACTTGGTGCCATAATAGGAGTAGGTAAATATGGTGCTGGTACTGAAGAAAATCACACAGATTATGAGCAGATAGGACCCGAATCCGGGCATAGCCGATTCGAAGGCAGTGGCCGTGAGTGTTACACCACTATCTGATGAAGTCTGCCAAACTCCCGTCATAAGTATTACCAGAGCGGTGCAGGTACACACAATCAGCGTATCGATGACGGGTTCCATCATGGCGACCAATCCCTCACGTACCGGTTCGCGAGTTTTCGCGGCACCGTGGGCCATGGATTCCGTGCCTATACCAGCCTCGTTGGAAAACGCTGCACGTCGCACCCCTGTTGCGATCACTACGCCTACGAGGCCTCCTGCTGCCGCGTCACCCGTAAAGGCGTCCGATACAATTAGGGCGAGGTATTGAGGTACCTCGCTAAGGTTCACAATGATGACCCAGAGGGCACAGGCCATATACAGGATGACCATGGCAGGCACGACCCGTGAAGACACGTCCGCGATACGTGAAATGCCACCGAAGATTACGGTGCCCACCAGCATGACCAGTACGATACCGGCAAAGAAGTCGAACCAGAAATGACTTGATGCGTCTGCGACGCCCATAGGAACAAAGATGACATCTCTAATTACCTGCACCAGTTGGTTTACCTGCAGGAGAGGCAGGCAGCCAATTACACCGACTATGCAGAAAAATGATGCAAGAGGCTTCCATGCTTTACCGAGCCCCTCCACGACGACGTACATGGGGCCGCCCTGGGTGTGGCCAAGACTGTCCTGCCCTCGATACATGATTGACAAAGAGCACGTAAAGAACTTGGTCGCGATACCGAGCACGGCGCTTAACCACATCCAGAAAACTGCTCCCGGGCCGCCAACCGTTATCGCTATGGCGACTCCTGAGATGTTGCCCATACCGATAGTAGCTGCGAGGGCGCTGACGAGTGCCTGGAAGTGGGTAATATCGCCTGGTTCATCAGGGTCGTCAAACTTGCCGCGGATGATATCGATGGAGTGCTTGAAGTATCGGAAAGGGATAAAGCGGGAGTAGAGAAGTAGGAAAAGGCCGCCTAAAATCAGCAAATATAGAAGATACGACCAGGCGATATCAGCGAAGTCGACTATGAATTGCTCGACCGGTTCCATGTACTAAGCTCCTTGGTGCGACGCTATGATTTGGATAGGGATATCTTGGCCCAAAGTCGATGTGATGTCAAGCGTTATTCAAGCGTCAACGTGTTCAATATGGCTGCAGAAGAGATATGGTATTGATCGCGTTCTTCGACCTGGTAGCGGCTTTTATTTAAATGATGGGAGCAATGCCTGTTTGATGGTCAGATTGCCAGATATTCTCTATATTTCAAACGACGAAAGAGATGGTGATATCGGCATTTATCTTACATTCCGATCGCACAATCATTGCCTTATGGTAGCGTAGGCGAAAGGAGCGCTCCAAGCAGCAAGGATAATGGTGGATGATACTTGTTGAATTGATAGGTGTGTAGGTAGTGGTGAGCTTCCTGTTGTTTGATTGGTTGGTCGCTGCACTCGTAGTTCTGCTGTCTTGCTCACTCTCGCGACTCTCGATAGGTTTCGGTGTGAGCCTGATTCCCAGGGCGCATCGAGCCAGAGTTCTCTATAGAAATGGACTGCTTGGTCCGCAGACGATGGCGGTTTTTTCTGACTCGTGGAGGCGGAATCGAGGCTCCAAGGTTTTCCTCTATCCAGGCCATATGCCCGTATATCTGCTTTCGATTGCAGGCCAGAGGGGAAATGACGGGTGTTCTTGCTCATGGGCTCGCCCATTTACACAGCGACATCCGGTTGAACGTGTCGGCCGGATTGCTGGTTCAGATGATTTCTTAGCTCGTACAATTTGCCGGTTTATTTGCTGTTCTTGTGATGCTATAGGGAAGGTGGTCTGCTGATGGTTGCGGACACTTGGCGTACTATTTGCGGTATTTCCGACACCTGCTGTGGATAGGCTGCTACAATCCGAGTTAGCTCGTCAACGAGTGTCGAGTGTGGTTGGCAGATCACGTCGCTGTCAGAAGTACACACGATCCACACGGTCTCGTTTCGGCTTTCACCGTCTGCAACAATACCCCAACTCTGTCGCGCGCTATCTGAGAAGATTTCAATTCATACACGCCGTGACATGGAACACAGACCAGAGAGGATCCGTTCACATCCAAAAACGGAAAAGCGTATTCATGCTCTACCAGACACCGATCACAATGGGACGGCCGAGCATGGCATTGCCGCTAAGAGGCTGGAGCCCAGTCACATTTCTAAATTGGGATTGTATCCGTGGCGATCGGCGTACCTTACCAATTGGTGAATGCCCCGTCCTGCCGATGCAACATGGGAGCCACAACCGCTTGATAGGGATGTTTCAGTGCGGCGTCCTCGTCAAATGTGACGCCTAATCCTGGACGATCGGGGGGCAGCAGATAACCGTCCTTCCACTCACATTGTACGGGAAATACGTCCGAAAGGATGCCGGGCTTTCCGGGCATCTCCTGGACGCCAAAATTGGGCGTAGCCAGGTCGAGGTGCAGACAAGCGGAAGCAGAGACGGGTCCCAATGGGTTGTGGGGAGCGATATTGATATAATGAGTTTCGGCCCACCCGGAAACTTTCCGGGCCTCGGTCAGCCCTCCTACAAGGCAGAGGTCTATTCTCGCATAGTTAATAAGATCATTCTCAATCAGTTCTCGGAATTCCCATTTGCTCGCGTAGTGCTCGCCTACGCCAAGAGGTACGGCCACATGGCGGCGCAGATTGTGGTAGGAACCTATATTTTCAGATCTGAGCGGATCCTCCACAAAGTAGAGGCGGAACTCCTCTACTGCTCGGCTGAATGTAATGGCATCCGCCGGATCCAGGCGCGTATGCACATCGCAGATCAGTTCCACTTCGTCCCCCACGGCCTCCCGTACTGCCCGACACTGTTCAATGCCCTCGCGTACGGCCCGGGACGGCTCCAACAGATCACCCTCAGATGGCAGACCCCACCGCACGAACTTCCAGCCCTCAGCCACGAGGCCGCTAGCAGCTTCAGCCAATGCCGCCGGCGTGGCGCCCCCGCAATGGGGGTAACATACTACCTTGTCGCGACATAAGCCGCCAAGCAGCTCATAGACCGGAACACCCAGTGCTTTTCCATGGATATCCCAGAGTGCTATGTCAATGGCACTGATAGCGGCCGACAGGGTTCGTTCCCCAGGAAAGAATCCACTGCGGAACATCACTTGCCAAAGATGTTCCCGGCGGGTGGGATCTTGACCAATCAGCAGCGGCTTGAGTGTATTGACCGTTTCCAGCACGGCCAATTCCCGCCAGGTCAGACCGCTTTCACCTATGCCATAGAGGCCGTTATCTGTTTCCACCTTAACCACGAGGAAATTTCTGCTGCCAGCCCAAATGGGGAATACCTTGATGTCAGAGATTTTCACGGATATTTACTCTTTCTCTGCTTTGTCGCCTTCACCGGAACTGAGTTCTGATTCCGGCACGAAGTCCAGGGATGCGGAATTCATGCAATATCTCATTCCCGTAGGGCGTGGCCCATCGTTGAAGACGTGCCCAAGGTGGGCGTCACACCTTTTGCAGAGCACCTCGGTTCGTACCATGCCAAAGGTCGCGTCCGAATCGAGTTCAACATTTTCCTCCGCCAGGGGTTCATAGAAGCTTGGCCATCCGGTCCCGGAATCGAATTTAGTGGTGGATTCAAAAAGCGGCGTTCCACATCCGATGCATTTGTAGATGCCATCTTCATAGTGTTTGTCGTACTCGCCTGTGAACGCGCGTTCCGTTCCCTTTTCGCGGGTCACATAGTACTGCTCATCCGTCAACTGAGATTTCCACTCGTCCTCTGTTTTGATCACTTTCTCGGCCATAACAACTCCTTTCAGCTCGCCCGTTTCGGTGAGTTCCACTATGGAAACAGTTTGAGACTCCGTTGAGTCGTTGCGGGCGGTGCTCTGTTCCCTCGCTACACCACACCCGACTGTTAGAACGAGACCAAATATTGATGCCATTAATGCTGATTTCATGACTGACCGCCTCTCCACATCTATGTCCTGCCGCAATTGAGTGCTATACGAATGCCGCGAATCACTATATGCCCACTCCTCAAGGAATCAATGAGGATGTCCGTCCTCAGGTTCCGGGATATGCATCGCTGGAACCATATGTCGATCCGCGTTCACTAGTCCCGAGATGTCAGGAGACACGCTGGCCCCATGGAATCCGATCAACTCGAGTGAAAACATCGCCAAGGCTGCGGCGGCAGGATCGCGTGATATGGTCTGTACACGTTCGCCCATGCGGAGCCCCGATCTTTGATAAAGGTCCATCAATGCTTTAGCCGGCTGGAACGTGCCATCCGGCTGCAGAATACTCCGCCATAGTGCCTGTGATTGCTGGCCTCGGGCCGATACGCTCTCGTCAATGTTCACGAGGCGGGCGGCCGCGACGTGAACATCCTCTGACTGTGCCGTGGCCATAGATTCCGACGAAAATCGAACCGATCGCTGCGGTGGTCCCCATACGGTGACACGCCGTTTCTCACGAACCCAGTTTGCCCATCCACCGTCGAGGATGCTGATACGTGGATGGCCATGTGTCCTTAGAGCGGCCCAAAGCGTAGCAGCACGTCTTCCACTTTGGTCATCGTAAACCACTACATAGGTATCGTCACCTATGCCGATATCCTCCATCAATCGACTGAACGGCACGTCTCCTGTAGTCTGCCGTAACTTTTCCCAAGAGAGATGTACTGCATTCGGCAGGTGGAGAAGTCTATACTCTTCAATCGACCGTAAATCAACTATGCGTACAGACGGATCGGTAATGAAGGGTTCGAGGCCGATTGAGCTAATGACGAACTCCGGCCGGGCATATGCCTTCTTACCTTTTAGCGACTTCACGTATGCGACGACGGCGTCGCGTTCCTCTTCCGATATCATCGATGCCGAGAAACCACGAAACCTGTGGCCTATCTCGAAATCTGTGGCCCGGATATAGATTCCCGGAAGCGTCTTGATGCCGTCGGTGCGGCCCGTGTCTTCCCCGTCATCTCCATGGCATTCTGCGCACTGCTGTTCGTACAGTAATCTGCCAAGAGCGAGGCGTTTCTCATGGTCACCTGCGCCTCCAGGAGGCATCGCCAGGATCTCACCGGGTAGCGCGACAGTCAAGATCAGTGAGAGGATGCATATGGCGCTATTGGATCGCAGCAAGTGTTCACTTTCTACTGGACATGTTGGAGACGTAGACAGGCGGTAAAGTCGGACAGGCAAGCAGCGTTTTATATCGCAGGCACGGGAAATCCCGCGCATAGCTCCCGGACTTCATCGTGTATGGCGCCAAGCTTCGTATCGTCCGTTTGATTGTCGATCGCTTCGCTGATCCACCTGGCTATGTGGGCCATCTCAGTTTCTTTCATGCCTCGGGTGGTTGCCGCGGGTGTTCCGAGACGAACGCCACTTGGGCTGAAGGGAGATCGTGTGTCAAAGGGGACTGAGTTTTTGTTAACGGTCAAGCCTGCTTTGTCGAGGCATGCCTCGGCATCCTTCCCAATGATACCTTTATTGGTCAAATCTACCAGCACAAGATGATTGTCCGTGCCTCCAGAGACAAGATCGAACCCATGCTTTATGAGTTCTGCTGCCAGTGCCCTTGCATTAGATACTATCTGTGCGGCATAGGACGCAAAGGACGGCTGCATTGCTTCACCGAATGCGACCGCCTTTGCCGCAGTGATGTGATCATGGGGTCCGCCCTGCAAGCCCGGAAACACCGCCTTGTCAATCGCTTTGCCGTACTGCTTTTTGCACATGATTATAGCGCTGCGAGGACCACGTAGCGTCTTGTGGGTAGTTGTAGTGACTATATCAGTAAATGGAAATGGCGTAGGGTGCACGCCCCCGACCACAAGCCCGGAAATGTGGGATATGTCAGCCATGGTCATGGCGCCGACCTCATCCGCTATGGATTGAAAGGCTTCAAAATCGAATTGCCTCGGGTAAGCAGTGGCACCGGAAATGATCAATTTCGGGCGCTGCGCCAGTGCGATATCGCGCACTTCATCCATGTCAATTCGACCTGAGTCCTGACGGACTCCGTAGGAAGCTACATTGAAGTACTTTCCCGAGAAATTGACGCCCAGGCCATGCGTGAGATGCCCACCTTGATCCAGTTTCATGCCCATTAATGTATCACCCGGCTCCAGCAAGGCCATGAATACGGCGATATTGGCAGGACTGCCTGAGTAGGGCTGCACATTTACATGTTCCGCTCCGAATAGCTGCTTGGCCCGCCGCTTTGCAAGATTCTCGATTTTGTCTATGTACTCCTGGCCGCCGTAGTAACGTTTTCCCGGGTATCCTTCAGAGTACTTATTTGTGAGGATCGAGCCCATGGCTTCGAGGACTGCGGGTGAGGTATAGTTTTCCGACGGTATCAACTCGATGCCATCACGCTGGCGCGTGCGCTCTCCAGCCATGATTTCATATACGTCCGGATCTTGCGCTTGAATCGTCGCAAATTCCTGCATTTCTACCTCCTTGGAATTGAGCGATGAATCAGGGGAGAGACAACCCGATTCTTCTATAATTAATGGTCATATTTTCGTGCCAGAACTGAGGGCAGTATAGTAGCGTCTTGGTGCTCAAAAAGCAAGGCATTTTGGGGGTTGTTGGGCGTTCAAAAAAAAGTGTGGGACGTACAGGGCAGTAGCGTTACGAGGGTCAGAAAGAGAGGCGTGCCATCATCCAGACGCCACCCTCAGGAGGCATGTAAAGGTTGAGAGTGGGAAGGTTGCTGGCAGATGGAAGAGTGCGCCTTATATCGACTGCGCTGGCGATCCGCGCGGCAATTGCCAGTCCGACAAGATAGTAGCTTCGAACTCGGGCCCGCTGACTCGATTTTCTGATGGACTGATATTGTAACCGATCCACGTCGCTGACCCAGGCCCAGGTATCATTTCCCGTATAGGTTCTACCGCGGTCACGTAGCGTAAGTCTTTGATCCTGATTGTGTTCATCGCTTGTTCCGAATATGCCGACCTGTTTGAAGTAGGCATCGTTCTGGCCCTGAAGGATCACGCCAGCACGGTCAGCTGCCAGCGTTCTGAAATCGTCCGCCTTCCAACTGCCGAAAATACGGAATGCCGCGAATCCCGCCCACGTGACAGCCTCGGTGGCAAAATAGATTCTTGCACGCTCCCAATTACCCGTGTAGGCGTGGCCTAAGCCCGGTACCGCAAGCGACAAAAGAATGGCTTTGCGTTTCGAATAGAGTTGCTCTCCGAATATATCGGTATCGGTAATATCCTGAATAGGGCCGTTTTGCACGTCCTGCGCGGTCGCTGATATGGGCGCCGCCAGATAAACAGCCGATAGTAGAATGATTGCGCCGATTCTTGTCACGCGTGCCTCAAAAGGATAGGGTCATCGTCGCCCGAGGAGCAAATCGTCCATAGGGATCGAAAGTGTCGATATGCAAGCGTAGCTTTGATTCCTGAATAGGAGGAGAATCCAGCTTTCTATTGTCGAGACGAACCAGAAGGGCAGCATGGATGGCGCTAACAAAGTGATTGAGCAAAATGACGCCTATGGCCCAATCAGATCGTTTAAACGCCTGGTTCATATTGTGCTGCATGGTGACGTATGTGTCCCGATTCGGAGAGATCCCCACATGAGCCGGATCGAAATCGTCCCAACCTTCCTGGAATTTATTGTATTTCCCGATCTGTTCGTAATATTGCTGACTTCCAGAATCTCCCAGCTGTTCTGTTCCCACAGAGGGATCCAGACAATTTGGAGCACAAAGGAGACTGTCCCAATGGGCATTCGCGAAGGCGATTGATGTGGCCTTGCGGTCATTGCCCCTTCCGTTATGGACGATAGATGTGGTAAGGGCACTGATTTCCAGCGCTGAGAAGACGAGACCCCTCTTTCTGCCTGAATATAGCTCTCCGGCTCCCGGAAATAACAGTGATAAAGCGAAGGCACGGGCAGGGCTTTTACGTCCCCGGTTCGACATGGCTGGTACCTGCTGAGCGGGGGGAATGTCTGGACTGATCCTTGCCAGAGATGCCACACGTGGCAATCGAAGGGGTTGCGCATGGGGACTGCTCACATCAATAGCTACCAGTGTCAATACGGCCACCAGCCATAGTATGGGGATGCAGAACGGCCATATTGTGTCGCTTTTCAAAAAACTCATTTTACAATCGCAATCTTGAACAACGCGGCCTGAGATCCCGTCGTATCGCTTGCTTCTACCCGACAGAGGTAGATCCCGCTCACGACGCCTTTGATCTGCCAGACAACTTCATTCTGGTTTTGATCACCTGTGCCGTCGAAGGCATCTATAAGGTCTCCTGCCAGATTATATATGCGTATGCGAACCTGGGCACTTCGGCGCAGCTGGTAGCGAATGGAAGTAGAGCCGCTGTTGACCGGATTAGGATAGCAGAAGACCGTGCGGTCCACGAGTAAGGATCCACCTTGTGGTACAGGGGACTGACTGACGGTAAGTGAGGCGCCGCTGCGGCGGGCATCGTGTGCCAGCATGGGCCACGGCAGTGCGCCCGGATTGCCGCGAAAGGTCCAGAGGTGTACAAAACCATCATCGGAGCCGGATACGACGGCAATGTCGCCGTTGCCGGTTATATCGGCCAGGGCCGGTGATGAGCTGACGGGCCCACTGGTGCCAAGGGGGAATCCGCTGGCTACCGAGCCGTCACTCGTATATGCCGTTACGGTTCCTGTAGGTAGGCCCACTATGATCTCCGGCACCAGGTCGCCGTCGAGATCGCCGATAGCTGGCGATGAGCCAATGATACCGACTGGCTCCGTGCGATTGACGAGCACAGGAAAGTTGGTGACTGGAGATCCGTTGCTGTGCCAGGCCGATATACGATTCAGGCCGGAAATCACTATTTCCGGAAGCCCGTCGCCATCCAGGTCGCCAGAAGCAGGCGGGGCGGCAAGGTCTGTTAGTGCATCCACGGGCCATCCGGTCTTCATAATTCCGCTCGCATCCCATGCCGAGATGGTTCCACCCGATCCCGCAACGATCACATCATACTGTCCGTCGCCGTCAATGTCAGAGATGATCGGTGCAGAGGCACGTCCCGAAGTGCTGATTTCCGCTGACCAGAGGCGCGATCCGAACACATCGGTGGCGATCACACGTCCACCCTTGTTTCGAGCGGTGGTTACGACCAGTTCGTCGAGCCCGTCACCATCGAGGTCAGCCGCTGCCGGCGGCACGTTAATGCCTTCGTCGGCCTGCTCGGCCAGGGAAATGGAGAAGAGAACGGATCCTCCCGAGCTGAGTGCAATTAAGCCGCCAGCGGAGGTACCGACTACTATACCTGTTTGCGTGGGGCCGTTCCGGAACAAAGCAGGGCTCGTGAGACGGCTCTGGGGTCCGATGGAGGATTGCGAGATCAAGGATACGGGATAGCCAGGTTGAATGTCTGCGAGCCCGTCCAGGTCAGCATCTACCGGGTTCCAGACGAAGACTCGTTCCGCATCGGAAGAGATGACTTCGATGCTGCCGTTATTATCGAGATCCGCGATCGCTGGAGCGTTGAAGAACGAACCTGGGCTTTCGGCAAAGACAGCTGCCGGTACCGTGAGCGTATCATTGGAAAATGTGACTGTTTCTATGTTTCGATTGTTGGGGATCAGCTTTGAGCCGTCCTGCTGCCAGGCATACAGCTTGCCGTCTGAAGAAGCGATAAAGGTCTCGGCAAATCGATCGCCCGTCACATCCACTACCACGGGAGATCGTCCGGCAGCGGCGCCGCCCATCGCGACTGGCCAGCCGTCCCGGGTGTGCTTCCGATT
>JABIQT010000613.1 GCA_018667995.1 Candidatus Latescibacterota bacterium | reverse complement strand
GCAGAAGACTTCTCTATCCCGGGCGGCCAATCGCGCGCCGCATGGGAAGCTAGCCGGGCCCAACGCCTGGCCAAACCTGACTATATCAAGATCACTGTGGCCCAACTGAAAGTGGATATGATTGACGAAATGAATGCAAATGCCACTTTTCTGCAGCAATATGAATCCGACACCTACCGCGATCGGGTCGAGAAATCTATCCGCCTCCGTAAACGGTTTGGAGGATGGGAGATTCGATCTTCCGCCTCCGCAGCCCCCCCGGATCCTGCCCCTTCCCCGCGTCGCCGCAGGTCGAACTTCTCGCAGATGAAAGCTGCGGATGCCGAAGAACTACCGCCGCCTCCGCCCGAGATGGCGGCGCCGCCTCCCATGAACGTCGGACCATTTATTGATCCTGCCCAGATCGATATCCAACTTGTAACAAGCGTGGTACTCACATGGGCTCAGTCCTGGTCGAATCAAGATGTTGATGTGCATCTCTCCCTTTACTCGAGCGATTTTGAGGCGCCGGACAACGAAACGACTTCTTCGTGGAAGCAAAAACAGCGACAGCGTATTCGCGAACCGGGTTTCGTGGAGGTTACGGTGAGTGATATCGATGCCAAGTTGACAGACAGTTCTACGGCCGAAGTCAGTTTTTTACAGTCCTATCAGTCGGATTCGTATGGCAATCGCTTGCGCAGGACCCTGTACCTAAAGAAGCAGAGCGGCCGGTGGAAGATCTTCCGGGAATAATCCCTTCGACCTATCTAAAATATAGTACTCGGATTAAGAGTACTTTCTCTCAAGTCACCAATTACCGTGCCAAACACGGTTCGCTCGGAAAGGAAATGTTTCCATGTCCGATTCTTTTCAGCTTACAGATCAGCAGCTTTCCTTTTTCAAAACGTTTGGCTATCTCAGTTTCCCAGGATTGATGGCCGACAGGACGAGTGAAATCGTCGACGAATTTGAAGCCGTGTGGTCCGAACGTGGTGGTGGGCACAATGGTCAACATCACGACGGTACGAAGCGCTCCTGTATCGTGCCGTTTATCGATCAACGGCCATATCTGTGTTCTCTGCTGGATGATCCGCGCATATGTGGCATAGCAGAGGCACTGTTGGGACCAGATTTCAACTATATGGGCAGTGACGGCAACTATTATGCCGGCGATACGCAGTGGCATTCCGATGGTTGGCATAAGGAGCTTCGCCACATAAAGATTGCCTTCTACCTGGATCCGCTGACGCGTGATTCAGGCGCCTTGAGGGTGATTCCCGGAAGTCACATTCGCGAGGACAGGTATGCTAACGAGTTGGAGGCGCATCGAAGTGAAAGTGAAGTGGCCTGGGGTGTTTCTGGTGACCAGATTCCAGCTGTGGCTCTTGAGACCAATCCCGGCGATCTTGTCTGCTTTCAGCACAATCTGAAACACGCCGCTTTTGGCGGTGGTGAAAACCGGCGCATGTTCACGATCAATCTTTGTGAACGGTATCCGGAAGATAGAATAGCGGAGCTTGAGAAATACCTGGAGGGATTCGCCAGGTTTTGGGTAGAACGACCTTACGGTTCGGTCATGATAGATACCGCTGGTAATGGTCGGATGCGACATCTCGCCCAGGTAATGGCGCATGATGGACATGTGGCAGCGCTTTCGGAGAAAATGAAAATGGAAATGTCTGAACCATCCAGGGGTTGACCGGATGAACCACGGCAATCGATACCCTCGTGGAATGTCACGACGGGCACTGCTGAAAACGCTCTTTGCATCCGCTATCGTTGCGAGCACGGCGTGTCGCCCTGAAAGGACACCGATATCGGGAGATAGTTTTCGATATCAGGGGCGCCAAGTTGAGCCCGTTAGGGTGACTCCCGATCGGGTTATCCGAACCGTGGTTGGGCTCCGTCCGTTCCGTCCGTCGGGTTTTGTTGTCAGAGGCGAGCGCTTGGATGATCGCGTGATCATCCATAACTACGGGCATGGTGGCGGCGGCATGACGCTATCGTGGGGATCTTCCCATCTCGCCATGGAAGAGGCGCTGAAGACGGGGCGGAGATCGTGCGCGGTACTGGGATGTGGCGCGCTTGGTCTTGCAACCGCACGCCTACTCCAGCGCCAGGGATGGGAAGTGTCCATATATGCCCGTGACCTGCCTCCCAATACAACATCGAATATCTCTGGTGCCCAGTGGTCCCCTTCCTCTGTTTTCGACAGAGCCCGGACTACGAACGCTTTCAACGCTCAATTTGCCCGGGCACTGAAACTTTCCTATCGGTATTTTCAGGATCTCGTCGGAGAATACTACGGTGTGCGGTGGGCCAGCAACTATATTCTTCGGGATACACCGGATCCACCGGGCAGATTTCTACGCTCCTTTCCTGAGCTTTACCCTGAAACACGTTTGCTCTCCGCTGACGAACATCCCTTTCATACTGATTATGCCCTGCACTATGACACCATGTTTATCGAACCACCCGTGTATCTGAATGCACTTATGCGAGATTTTCAACTGGCCGGAGGGCGAATACAGGCGCGAACGTTCGGGGATAGGCGGGAAATC
>JABIQT010001138.1 GCA_018667995.1 Candidatus Latescibacterota bacterium | reverse complement strand
TGCTGTCCGGCCATGAGAAGCTCAAGAAGCATGGCATCAACCTGTCTCTTGCTACCGATGACGGATCGCTAGGACACAGAGGATTCGTCACCGAGCTACTCATAGAGGAACTGAATCATCGGCCAGAACGATGTGACTTTCTCTATGCTTGCGGCCCGACACCCATGATGAAGGGCACCCAGACTATTGCTGGAAACTTTAACCGGCCGGGCCAAGTGTCGCTTGAGGGTATAATGCCCTGTGGCGTTGGTGTTTGCATGGCGTGCGTGGTCCCCTGTCGGAAACCGGGGAGTGATGTATATCGATACGAGCGGGTCTGCCACAACGGACCGGTATTCGATATTCAGGAGGTCATATTCCAGTGAACGTCCCGGACCTGAGAGTAAACATCGGCACGCTGCATTTGAAGAATCCCATTCTCGTGGCCTCCGGGACTTTTGGCTACGGCTCGGAGTACGGGCGTTTCGTCGATATTGCGCATCTCGGTGGCATCGTTACCAAGACGTTGACGCCGGAACCATGGCCGGGGAATCCACCTCCAAGAGCTGCTGAGACCGCCTCGGGGATGCTGAATTCTATCGGACTACAGAATGTAGGTGTCGCCGCTTTTATCGAAGAGAAACTTCCATATCTGCAGACAATCGATTCTGCTCTGGTCGTCAATGTGGGAGGCGGGCCTGCGGATGAATTCGTCCATGTGACTGAGCGGCTAGCTGACTGCCCTGGCATTGATGCGTTTGAGATCAATATGTCCTGTCCGAATGTTTCAGGAGGCATGGATTTCAGCACTGACCCTGGACAGGCCGCGGCTCTCATTTCCCGGCTGCGAAAACTAACGGATCGTCCTCTAATCGCGAAGTTAACACCCAATGTCACGGACATCACAGAAATAGCTGCGGCCGTTGAGGATGCAGGCGCTGATGCCATCTCTGCCATCAATACTATTCGCGCAATGGCTATTGATCCGGAGACCAGACGGCCGAAACTCGGTGCCACAATGGGCGGCCTGTCAGGTCCGGCAATCAAGCCGGTAGCTGTAGGCGCTGTGTGGCGGATAGCCGGACGCGTCCGTATCCCAGTCATCGGAATCGGTGGCATCGCGGATGTAAACGACGCGCTTGAGTTCTTGATAGCGGGCGCCAGTGCCGTGCAAGTCGGGACATCCAATTTCGTGTCTCCGAAAACCGGTACGGACATCGTAGACGCTCTTACCACATGGTGCTCTCAACGCGATATTCGAACAGTTCGTGACATAGTAGGAAGCATTCAGTTACCATCTCAAGAGGCGATTCCATGTCAACATTCATAGATAAGCTGTCCCATATCGCAAAGAAGAACAATAGCCTCGTATGCATCGGATTGGATCCTGATCCGGAGCGATTTCCAGAGGGCATCAAAGGGACAGAGCATGATATCATTACCTTTAACAGAGCCATAATTGAGCAAACGTCTGATCTTACGTGCGCCTACAAATTGAACATGGCCTTTTATGAAGTCCAGGGACCAAGAGGTCTGGAAGCTCTTGAAGCCACTATGCACGCTATCCCAGATGACATTGTCGTCATTGGAGATGCGAAACGGGGCGACATAGACAACACCGCGCGGATGTATGCTAAGTCTTTATTTGAGTACTACAGATTTGATGCCGTTACTGTAAATCCCTATCAAGGCACCGATGCGGTTCAGCCATTTGTTGACTACGAAGACAAGGGCGTGTTTGTACTTTGCCTGACCTCCAATCCAAGCGCCCATGAATTTCAGCATCTCAAAAACGAGGGGGAGCCGCTCTTCCTAAGAGTGGCACAGACAGCCAATAGGTGGAATTCCGGTGGGAACGTGGGTTTGGTCGTAGGCGCCACGAACGGCAGTGCCCTGGGTGACGTGAGATCGGCGGTTGGAGACATGCCCCTTCTGATTCCAGGAATCGGCGCACAGGGAGGTGACTTGAACATGGTCGTGAAGCATGGGCTCAATAGCAACGGCGGCGGAATCCTTGTGAACTCATCGAGGAGTATTCTGTATGCCTCGTCCGGTCCTGACTATGCCGAGGCTGCCCGCCAGGCTGCGGAAGAGCTTCGGAATCAGATCAATGCTCTACGTTAGATGACACTAAAAGATGATCGGCACGTCTTTGCGCCCTCCTGAAAAGGGGGGCGTTTGTGTTGGTGCTGGATAGTGCAAACAGTTGAGTCTGTCGCAGCAGATCTCGTCGAGGTGCTTCTCGACATGATCGATTTCGCAAAACACAAACTCTGGGGCCAATTGGTGAAAAAGACTGTGAAAGCGCAACCTTGGATGGATAGGATTGTAGTGAGTCCCTGCAGCAATCCGCTATTGGGTTGGGAAGGTGCTCTCAGTGCCTATTCCAAACTCGGATACAAGGGCTTCGAGGTATTTACCAGCTGGACAAAATCGTGTGTGGATCTACAGGCAGATCCGCATCTCTACAGATCGAGCGCTGCGTCGTACGGGATGGCACTTACATCTATGCACTTGCCCGCTCTGAATGATGATTTGGAGACTTCGGTCCCTCGGGCCATAGCTGCAGCCAGGTTTGCGGATCGACTGGGTGTGGAGATCGTGCTCTACAAAGCTGACACCCGGTCGTTGTACATAAAAGGGGCACGAGCCTTTCTCGATGGCATAGCCGATCTTCCGGTCACGCCGGTGCTCCAGAATCATGCCGGTACCGTCCTGAGCACCCTCTCAGATTTCAGAGAGGTAATCGACGGTATTGCCGACTACAGAATGAAGACCCTCCTGGAGGTGGGCCACTTTCATACTGTTGGTGTATCCTGGTCGGAAGGGCTCGATTTACTCGGGGAAAGCGTTCACCTGGTCCATATCAAGGACCAGATTGGCCCACAATCCGTACCATTTGGTCTTGGGGAAATCGATCTTCCTGGATTACTTGGTCACATGAAATCAGCCGGATATGGTGGCCGTTTTGTAGTAGAGATGGAAGTGGCGGATCCTGAAAATACGATACGCTACCTGAGCGATGCGCTGGAATATCTCAACAAACACAGGGAGAGTTTGGAATGAGTGATCCAAGAATTTGTATAGTAGGCGCCGGCAGCCTCTCTACCAAAAGGATATATCCGGGGATCGGTGCTTCCGGAGCCCAGTTGGTCGGTGTCTGCGATCTTGATCAGGAGAAAGCGAAACGCAACGCCAGACGGTTCGGAGGTGATGTCTATTCGGATATGGAACTGATGCTTGAGAGTGTACACCCTGACGGAGTAATCCTGTGCATCGGTCCTGATGCACACGCTACGCTTGCCCCGGTGATCATGCGCCGGGGTATTCCGGTTTATACGGAGAAACCTCCGGCACCCTCTGCGGCAGCCGCTTACGAGGTAGCGCGCGTTTCGGCGGAAACGGGCGTGCTGTGCGCAACTGGATTCAAGAAACGCTATGCGACGGCCTATGTACGGGCGAAAGAGTGGCTCGATTCCTTCCCTTCTGAAGACCTCTGTTCCGTGGGCATGGACTATTGTTCCGCGCGCTATTCCAATGAGACCCCTCGCTCTGAGTTCCTACTGGACTTTTGTATTCATATTATCGATCTGGTTCAATATCTGTTTGGAGATGTGGTCCAGGTGTTCACATTCACTCAAGACCACCATGCCTATGCCGTCAGTCTCCGGTTTCAAAATGGTGCCGTGGGTACATTGAACCTCAACGATGCCAGGTCATTTCAGATACCTACGGAGGAAGTTGAACTCTCAGTCCGTGGTGGTCATTTTATGACCGTCCACAATTCCTCCTCGTGGCGCATATCGGAGCATAGTCGGGCCATCGAGTGGCGCGAGCCACCTACATTCACCAGTGCCGGTGATAGCGGTCACGACACTGGGCATTTGGCAGAACTACAGGATTTCATTTCTGCCATCGTGGAAAATCGGTCTATGCGGTCGGATATCAGGGAGAGTTACAAAACGATGGTCCTGTACGAGGCCATAAAAACCTCGGCTGATTCCGGTTCATTGCAGGATGTATTTTTCGAGCCGATATAGCGTTGTATACCAGCGAGAATTCCTTTGACATCACCCCATATTCGGGACAGATTGTGCCTAAATAACATACTCAAATCTGATCAGGCATATGGTGATCCGGGATGTGGGCCGAGTTGCTTTGGCGACGGAAAATTCGGAGTACGACTTTGTACCAGACACGGATTCTAGTCTCCATTGTCGAGCCCACCGCCGGGACAGAGTCAAGCGCCGTCGCAGCCGAATTTCCTCGCACAGTGAGAAGAGCGGTTTTGTCCAGATTCTCTCGTAAAGAGACGACGCTGGCTCAAATCACAATCTATTGTGACCAGGACGAACACTGCCCGCATATAGGGTGCATCAGACATACTGATTGAAATTATGGCGCGGGCATAGAATGCTATTGAGACTGATGTTAATACACCAATAGGAGACGGGGAGGTTATAATGGAGGTGCAGAGAATTTGGGATGCTGGCGTGCACAATGCCTTTACTGATCTTGTACGGTTTCAGGATAGCTGGTTCTGCATATTCCGTGAGGGAGAGAGCCATGTTTCCAATGATGGTGCCCTCCGCGTCATTACATCCCAAGACGGAGCGTCATGGACCAGTGCCGCGCTAATTACCTGCGATACAGCCGATCTGCGTGACGCGAAGCTTTCCGTGACTCCATACAATGAACTCATGCTCTGTGGCGCTGCAGCACTTCACCAGCCCGCACCTTACAGGCACCAATCGCGGACCTGGTTCTCGAAGGACGGAAGAGACTGGAGCGCCGGGGTAGATGTGGGGGATCCTGACTATTGGCTCTGGCGAGTGAATTGGAGGGGCGATACTGCTTACGGTATCGGTTATGGCACCGGTGATACGCGCAGCACCAGACTCTACAGTAGCAAAGATGGCAAATCGTTCGACGTCCTCGTTCCAACGCTGCTGGAGGAAGGCTATACCAATGAGTCGGCTCTGGTTTTTCTCGAGGATGGGCGTTGTCTCTGTTTGTTGCGGCGGGATGTCTACGGTGACGCTCCCTGCACGGGCCTCATTGGATCGTCTGAACCACCATATGTGAGCTGGTCCTGGAAGGATCTGGGTGTCCGAATTGGAGGGCCTGATCTGATCCGGATACCCGACGGTAGATTCATAGCCACCGTTCGAATGTACGGGGATGAGGAAAATTGGGGACCAGCCTGGACCTCTATCTGCGAGATAGATGTAGATAGTGGGACGATCTCTGAGACGCAGCGCCTTCCCTCGGGCGGTGATAGCAGCTATGCAGGGATGGTATGGCACGAAGATCAACTCTGGATCAGTTACTACTCCTCGCATGAGGAGAAGACAGCGATATACCTCGCACACGGAATGCCCTGATCAACGCAAGGATGTGTGGTCGTGTTTGAGAAACTAGTGGTGCTGCACGATGATGTGGACCTGGAGGCGCAGGCACTGCACCGGCTCCAGGCCGGTCGTCTTCACTGCGCCCGAGGGTGCTCGGACTGCTGTATAGACGATCTCACGGTGTCTGAAGTCGAGGCCGATCACATCAGGCAGATGCACGGGGATCTGCTGCGATCGGAACGACCTCATCCTCCCGGCAAGTGCGCTTTTCTTGATCTTGAGGGCGGGTGTAGGATTTATCAGCA
>JABIQT010001026.1 GCA_018667995.1 Candidatus Latescibacterota bacterium | reverse complement strand
CGCCCTCTGCGTCCATCCCCCCTCACCATTGGTCTCTCGCGAATAAAGTATAATGGATTCCGGATTCGCTTGCTCTGCCTCATCAAAGGAACCTGGCCCGAACGCAAAGGTCATGTCGGCAGTTAAGGTGCCGGGGCCAAACTGCTGTACTACCCAGTATCGATCCGCAGTGAGATTCAGTGGTGGCTGGGTACCGGCCGGTGAAGTATGGATTAGTGTACTAACAATGTCATCGGCGCCGGTTTTGGCCGTGAAGTCCAGATCCAGGTCCGTGCCGGGGAAGCTCACCTGGCCCGTGGCATCTACACTCTGAGTGACACTGGCTCCAACACCCAGAGGGACCGTGGAATTTACCCAGACGGGCACACTGACGAATGTGCCATCGAATCCGCTGCCACTCATATCGCTGACCGTAGTTCCGGCGCCGTCATCCATTTGCCAATATCCCACGAGACCTGATTCTGCGCCGGTCAAGCTTCTGTGCTTCTGCTCTCGGATTTCGGACTGACTGAGTGCCCTACTCCACACACGCACCTCGTCGATGGTACCGTTGAGGAATGCTCCTTCCACTATGGCAGCGACCGTGAAAGACCGTGCATTTGTGCCGAGCGGGGACGGAGCAGCTTTGGTAGCTTCCAGTTGGCCGTCCACATATATGTGCTTGGTACCCGATGCCAGATAGACACCCACAATATGGTGCCATTCACTGTTATTGACGGAGGTTGAGGATACCGCTTCGCCGCCGGGGCCGTCCGCCGTATAGAAGTTGGCCTTATTGGGAAGGCCATATCCGCTTCCTGAGTTAAACTGCAGATGGTATCCGTTTAGGGAGCCAGCATGATGCTTTCCCGCCAGAATACCGGGTACAGTCTGGGACGTCTTCAGCCATAATTCTACGGACAGATCACTCCCGGTGAGCATGAGCACATCGCCCATATCGAGGTAGTCGTCAATCCCATCGAAAGTGAGTGCCGTACCGCTGCCCTGGGCCTCGGCTTTTCCAAACGAGAAAACCAGAGCGACTGCAATCAGAATCAGCGTTTTCATAGGCTTATCTCCTGGCTCACATGATGCCACCGCATTCGGCAAGTCTGTGTTCCATTATTGTATAGCAGGTATAAGGAGATTTTAATGGAAGGTGGGCCGGATGTCAATGTTCCGCGTCACGGTGATCTCGGTTTGGATCGCGGATACTGGATTCTTCTGTGGCAACCAATTCGTGGGCATGGCACACCGGCATGGTGCAAATTGCTGCATCATCAGAAATCATGCTGGTAAATTGCCACCATGGTATGGCCAGATTGAAGGCAATCGCCATCGGCGAGAACAGGTCGGGTCAGACGTAGCATCGGTGTCAGGCCTGCGGCGTTGAAAAGGCAGGGAATGGCGGTGGTGATATGCCCCAGGTTCAAGTACGACGGGTGCCCTTTTTGAGTTGTGGCGAAGATACATATTAGATAGCTAACACGCGAGCCAGATATATGACGTGCAGATCTCCATGAGATATAAACATCTAAAGGGTCCTGTATTTGAATGAAAACTCTCAGTCCACAACTTGACACGCTTTCGCTGTGGCACTACCATTCCCAATTACAGATATAAGTTCATCTTGTCGAAATGGTAAAGGCGACGGCTCATGAAGTTTGAAGATTTCAGGTCCGGTTCATTTCAACAGCAGTATCAGTACAAGAGCTTCCTTCCAGAGAAAATCAATCGAGAGTGGACCTGGAATGATGCACGAATCAATGTCCTACTGGAACAGGCAACGCGGTCCCTCGCTGAACTCAATGCTTTTACCTTAATCGTACCGGACGTGGATGTTTTCATCGCCATGCATATCACAAAGGAAGCCAACACTTCCAGCCGTATTGAAGGTGCCAGAACCGAGTTAAATGAAGCCATACTGGACGAAGGAGAGGTAAGCCCTGAGCGTCGAGACGACTGGCATGAGGTCCGGAACTATATCGAGGCCATGAATGACGCTGTAGATGAATTGGATCGTTTGCCATTGTCTCTAAGACTGCTCAGGAATACCCACAGCATCCTTATGAAGGGTGTACGTGGTGAAAGCAAGACTCCCGGCGAATTTCGGATCAGCCAGAATTGGATCGGCGGCGCTTCGCTGGAGAATGCGGCGTTTATCCCGCCGCATCATGTAGAGATCCCAGGCCTACTTACGG
>JABIQT010001136.1 GCA_018667995.1 Candidatus Latescibacterota bacterium | reverse complement strand
TGTCCGAATGAGGCCTCATAGCAAGGAATAAAATGGGCGTCTACTCGCATCGGACAGCATGCTAATCTGTACCCAATCAGCTCCCTGCTTGCCTTTCTTGGATCAGCTCGAAGGTACCCATCAGAAAGGGAAGTTCTCTCAAGGTGTTGGTATCTATAGAGCTATCGGGAAGAGCGCCAGCGGACTCCCCCTTTGGGGAGCGCGACTGCTGCCTCGGCGGTACAGATTTTCAATCCACTGGATTGCTCCAGGAATATACAGAGGAGATTCTGAAGTCTGCCATCCGGATGCCAAGAGGGACCAGGGGATACTAGTGATCTGCCGGGACATTCGGCGGATCTTCGAACGGGTTCTTTCCGAAACCCGGTCTCCGTTCATAGGTCCAGGATACCCTACTAACGTCCTCGTTTGACATACGCCAATCCAGAAGTTCCAATCTATATTCGTTGATCACGCCCGCATATTCAGGGCGATCGGCCACATTGTGCAATTCTTTCGGGTCCGCAACCAGATCGAAAAGAACGTCCGGCATGCCGTTAAAGTGCCAATATTTGAACCGAGTATCCCGCACCATCCAGCCGCGACATTTGTGAGGCGGTACACCAAGCAGTTTGGGAGACCAGTAGAACCTGAAATCCCAATCTGCATGCACGGCCGTACGCCAGTCGCCAGGTACCTCTCCGTGTAGCAGTGGAACCAGGCTGCAACCCTGGATGGGGTCAGATGATCCTAGTCCGCAGGCATCAAGAAATGTGGGCAACACATCTACAGATTCTACGAATCGGTCGCAGATCGTTCCGCGGGTACTGTCCGATTCGACTCGGGGATCCCTGATGATAAAGGGCACGTTGTAGGCTTCATCGTAAAACAGCTCTTTTTCATTCATCCAGTGATCACCCACATATTCGCCGTGATCTGACGTAAACACGATCAGCGTGTTCTCCCAGAGTCCATGAGCCTTCATGTATCTGAATATCCGACCAAGATGGTCATCGATCTCCGTGATCAGCCCATAGTAGGTAGCGCGACGCTGGCGCCACACACGTTCCTCGTCATAGGGGATGCCTTTTCTCTCCGTACGATAGGGAATGTGAAATGGATGAGGATTCTCAAGTTCTTCGGGGATTCGGTTCGGCTCGGGTGAAGTGGCCGGGTCATACATTTCATTGTATGGATAGGGAGCCACGATAGGCAGGTGGGGTTTGAAGTACGAGAGATGCAGAAACCAGGGGGTGGAACCCGCGTCTTTCATGAAATCAATAGCTCGATCCGTCATGAATGCCGTGTCGCTGTGTTCTCGACTGACATTGGTGGGATAGGCTGACCGATCCTTGTCGGCACCTGGAGGCTGATTGACGCCAAAGGGGTTGTCCAGGACATCAGCACCGTACCCCTGTTGCTGCAGATATCGGAGCCAGCCATCCCCTCTGCCGTCGTTGAGTTCCCAGGCTTCAAGGCCAGCCAGCGTGTCGTGCTCAATTCCTGATTCGGGCTGGGCATCCGGATCGGTCATTGGGTCGGGCGTGTAGTGGGTTTTGCCACAAAGTGCGGCACGGTATCCAGCTCGATTGAAGTAGTGCCCCATGGTCACTTCATCCCCTGGCAGGGGAACCTCATTCCATGGAGATCGTGTTGCGTGAGGGTATCGACCTGTATAGAAGCACATGCGGCTCGGACCACACACAGCGGCCTGCACATAGGCCTGGCGAAACAGTACGCCCTCTTCAGCCAGGCTGTCCAGGTTAGGTGTTCGAACTACGGGATGCTTCAGTACGGACAGACAATCAGCGCGCATCTGATCGGTCATGATGAACAGCACATTGAGTGGTGAATCCGGCATGTGTGACTCCAGCAAAGAAATTGGCTAGGAATTCCCGGTAACCATGGCCTTTCTCAATCTACCGGATACGGTCATTTGATAGATCTTATGAACCACCGGTATTCACGGTGTATTTCAGGAAGTTAGGGATTATCAGTTGCGCGTGGATTTTCGTCAGAAAGCGGGGCACATCAATCTTCCACGTGCGTTTTTTCAGTCATGATCAGGTAGCACCTCTACGACCCGCAGGACCTCATCCTCTGTATTGTAGAAATGCGGGGATACACGAATGCCCCCATACCGTAGCGCCTCAATGATACCGCTATCGCGTAGAGTCTGATGCAGATCTTCTGAGGCGAACCGGTCACTTGAGAACGTAACGATGCCCGACCGCTCACCTTCATCACGGG
>JABIQT010000894.1 GCA_018667995.1 Candidatus Latescibacterota bacterium | reverse complement strand
GGCCTGCACGGATGGGCAATCCCACAGTCTGTCAGTTGCCGTCAATGCCATCCCTCAGTGTCTGAATCAATAATCATCGGTCCAGTGTGAAACTAGCCAGATTACTCCTTTGTCGCTATATCGGATCTCCCTGCCTGGCGGAAATTCCTGTCGCTGACTTGATGGAACAAGCTTGCGCCGGCCAGAGACTACCGCCTACCTCTATCTGAGGGGTGTTTCTCTACTTGCACGAATGACGAGAGCTGGCAATGCCAAAAGTTGAGTCGATCACCGTCGCTGACCAAGTGCGGATCGATCTGCCCAAGGTTGAGGAGAAGATTCGCGCCGAGTTCGGGAAGGTAGCTCCGTTGCCGTCAGTTCTTGTGGATTCGATCAAGGCCGAGGATCTCGCAATCTTGGACGAGCACCTTTTTCAAGCCTTTTGGCCAGGCAGCAGTCCGTCGACGATGTGCCTCATGACATTCTACTGGGCCAACAAGGCCTGGATTGGTAACAAGGCGGCGCACTCAAGCACGGCCGTTGAAAAGGCCTTGGGGTTCTCTGAGGAGACGGGACTTTCAACTGCGCTTGTGAGCTTCATTGTGATGCATGTCTACCTATGTGAGTATGAAAAACACCGAGTCCTTGTGGAAGACGA
The DNA here is from genome assembly GCA_018667995.1 of Candidatus Latescibacterota bacterium. Taxonomy (GTDB): domain Bacteria; phylum JAAXHH01; class JAAXHH01; order JAAXHH01; family JABIQT01; genus JABIQT01. The sequence continues at coordinate 2,568 of JABIQT010000894.1, read as the reverse complement.
GGCTACCACCCCTTCTCACGAGACGCAGAAGATGCGCTCAACGGCTGAGGCGCAGCGACTCTTGGAGCCAGTCGATAATCTACTGAGCACTCTAAGCACGTCGGAAGAGTCAGTTGCGGACTCGATGGTTAACACGAGAGAGTGGCTCCAGACACGGAGTAGTGCACTGAAGGAGGAGTTGATGAGTTTGCTTTCGGTTATCTGGTATGACCGGGGAATCGCAGGCGGACGGTGGGAAGTTGAGGCGAGAGAGCGTTACAGGGCTGTCCCCAAGGGGAACGATCCCGATGCACATTCGCCTCAGGTTTACGGAGCTGTGCAACTTCTGATCAATCTGGTAAGTGAGGCGGGCACTAGAAGGGGGCATGTGAAGAGGGTGTGCGAGCTATTCAGCTTCTGGGGAGTTTCGATATCGAGCGAAGCGATCCGAAAGGCGAGGAGTCGTAAGCGACGATAGCGTGACACCACATCCTTCAGAAATCTTCAGACCAGTCACGCCTTCTGCTATCGACGCGGGTCATATTGGTGCAACGAGCATCAGTATGGCCCGTTCCTCGTTAGTGGAGGTTACTCGTGACGGATAGTCCATGTCGTCGACGTTACATGAACGCTCGGCAACTCGCCGAATACATCGATAGCACAGTAGGATCCGTGCGTCAGTTGGTACGTCAGCGTCGAGTGCCCTTCCTGCGCGTTGCCGGTGGCAGACGAGTCCTATTCGATAGGCGCGAGATCGACACTTGGTTGCAGGCTCAGCGCGTGAATGCGCAATAAGGCTTACCAGTCGCAACCAACGCGAGCGTCTATGCCCATGCCGAACAACAAAAAATTTACGGACCTCAAACGGAAGGTAGACGCTAGGGAGTTCGCTCTACACCGCTATGGTATCGAACTCGATGCAAAGGGATGGGGCAGATGTCCGTTCACGGATAACCACAACAATGGTGACGCCAATCCTTCTCTCCAGCTTCACGAAGATCGCCTTACCTGTTGGAGTCAGAAGTGCCTCGAGCGTGCCGATCTGTTTGACCTTGTTCAAAGGATGGACAACCTGAGCATTGACGGGGCGATTGAGGTCGTAGCTGAGTATGCAGGTTCCACACATGAACTATCAGCTACAGATCCCCAGCGCGCATCGGTAGTCGGTGGAGATCAACAAACAGAAGAGGGGGCCGGAGAGGGTCCCCGGCTGATATCTGCCTCATACGAGTATCGAGACCTCAATGGCGACATTGTGTACACGATCAAGCGAATCGAAGGTGTTGGCATCGCGAAGGAGTTCCGGGTTCACCCAGCGCGGGTGAGCAAGGACAAAAGGGTTCTCTATCGGCTACCCGAGCTCGTAGCGAGCGAAAGCACCATTGTGGTTGTCGAGGGTGAGAAGTGTGCTGATATACTCGCGCAACTAGGTCACATGGCAACGACGTCCCCTTTCGGTTCAGGCGCATGGCAGGAGAGCTACGCGGAAACCCTTCGCGGCCGGGATGTGGTGATGTGGCCCGACGCCGACCGAGCCGGAGCGCGTTATGCTGAAGCAGTCTTAGAATCAATCGAAGGTGTGGCTGCGTCCCTGAGTTGTGTGACCGTGCCAAGCTATCTGTTAGCTGGCGGTGATGTTGCAGACGTCTATGAAACACATGGATCGGAAGAGGTTGATCGGCTGCTTGCTGAAGCGGAACCTTGGTCTCGCCAGGAGACCGTCTCATCGCCCACTCCCATCGGCCCCGTATCCGGCCGAGATCGTCCAAGAATCATTGCAGGGAATGCCGATCTATCCGAGATCATCGATATGACTTGGAAGGCGATCGAGGGTTACAACGACCCACCGAATCTACTCCGCTATGGGACCGTTCCCGTTGTCGTTGAAATGATCGACGGGGAGGTCGGAATGCGTCAGCTCTCTGCTGACGCAATGCTCGAGACTCTTTCCCGGGCGGCCAAGTGGTTCAGGAGGAAGAAGGACGAGGAATACGACGCCTATCCGCCACCGGCAGTAGCCCGAGCAATGCTCGCAGGTGATCTGGAGAGGCTGCCACAGCTGAGGGGGATCTCCCGTGCTCCGACCATGGTGTCGAGTGGGACAATTGTCGATCAAGAGGGATACGACAGTGAGACCGGCATGTGGTATTCCCCTGGCGTCGTGCTACCCTCAGTGCCAGAGCAGCCTAACGCAGATCAGATCAGATCAGCAGTAGAGCTATTCACCGAAGACCTCTTAGTAGACTTCCCCTTTGCGGAGGACGCTGACCGCGCAAATTGTCTTGCGCTCTGTTTGCTCCCTTTGGCCCGTGAATTGATCGATGGACCGACTCCTTTGCATCTGGTCATGAAGCCAGCTCCAGGGAGCGGAGCGACGCTGCTGTTGGAGACACTGGGGATACTCGCAGGGGGGACTGCCCCGGCAATACTGACTGAAGGCTCAAACGAAGACGAGTGGCGAAAGCGAATCACCTCGACCTTGCTGCGCTCACCAGACATCATCGTTATCGACAATCTACGCCGTCGGTTGGATTCGTCAGCACTATCCGCAGTTCTGACTTCGAAGGTGTGGGAGGATCGTCTGTTGGG
>JABIQT010000984.1 GCA_018667995.1 Candidatus Latescibacterota bacterium | reverse complement strand
TACCCGAGAGCAGAGCCGATCCGGAAGACGACTCCTGAAAGTGCCTGATTGTGAGGATGACGGGAGTAGGCGCAGATGTCCTCAGTCATGCACTCGTTCAGGTATATGGAATCACCGCCAAAGAGCAACCCTGAGAACATCGGGTTGTATTCGAGACCGAGAAGGTACTCCGCTGCTGCCATTCCAACTGCGACGGTACCTACTGCATAGAGAGCGGCACGCCACTGTCGGCGGATAAGGAAATACGGGATCACCACACCCGGGATGAACTTTGTAAGAGCGCCCAGTCCAATCAGGATACCAGTAGTTCGGTGCCGTCCGAGTGAGAACGCGCGTGCACTCAGGGCGAGGAAGAGCAACTCGTAAACCTCAATCGAACGAAGGGTAAGCGCGTTGAAGACAGCGTAGTTATTCAACACCACTAGAGCGAGAATTGCGGTTGAAACATCGAATCTAGGCGATATTCCCGTTGTTCGGAGCATGGCGGCCACGGCCACTAGAAAGACCACCATAGTGAAACCCAAGAACGCCAAGTACCCGGACTGGATGTCTGGAAATAGAAGCATTGGCGATGTCAACACGTGAAAGACGGGGCCGTAGGTCCAATGTCGCTCAAGGTCCAACAGGTCCTGTGGGAACTGGCCGTAAAATCCGTGAGCCAGGGAACCGACAAAGAGATCTTGGTACCGACCTACCCATCGCGCGATAGTGGCTACTGGGAAGGTAAGAAGTGTGTCGCTACGGTCGTTGTCAACTGAGTATCGGGCGATGTTGTAGACAAACCGTGCTGCGGAAAGGGTCACAACCAATCCAAGGGAAATGCGACTGTTGAGACCAGATATCACGCGACCGAACCCGGATGCCACTCCGTCTGGTCTTGTTCTCAGCTCTGAAGGTGCGACAGCCGGCATGTGCCTCCTCACCCCTACTCCTCCGACTACCCCCGGGTAGACGCGATCTGGCGAGTGGGATCCTACCTTCCCCCTCGACAGAACTAGGGGGAAGGTGTCGTCAGATACCATACGTCATATATCACCGAACTAGAGTGAAACAGTGGCCGCCCAGTACCCTTACCCGAAGTTGCCCAATGAACGAGGAAATGGCATGAGTCGGTCACCCTCGCCCAGCCGATCTGCGCAGAACTTTGCAGATGCCTCACCAAAGTACGGGCATCCACGCATGGATTTCAACAATGTCCCTGGGGACAACAACTAGTTTCTGGACATGGTGCACCAGCGGTGACAATTCAGAGAATCCCCTTTAACAGGCCATACCGCTCGATGAATGAGCTTGATTACGTAACCACGGTCCTAGAGTCCGGCAGGCTGGCCGGGGACGGCGTATTCTGTGCAAGAGCGGAGTCGCTGCTCGGTGAGTTGACGGGTGCCCACTCAGCATTGGTCACCTCCTCTTGTACCCACGCCCTCGAGATGTGCGCGATGCTTCTGGACGCCCCTTCTGGATCAGAAATCATCGTTCCCGACTTCACGTTTCCCTCCACGGCTAACGCCTTCGCTATGTTGGGCTACCGCCCGGTGTTTGCCGACATCGACCCCGCCACACTGAACATCTCACCGGAATCGGCACGTAGTTGCGTTTCCAGTAGAACCGTTGCGATCGTCGTAATGCATTATGGAGGTGTCGCCTGCGACATGGAGGCGTTTCGCTCCCTATGCGATGATCACGACCTAATCCTGATTGAGGATAATGCTCATGGGTTGGGTGGCACATGGAACGACGCACCCCTGGGTACCTTTGGCAATCTCGCAACCCAGAGCTTTCACGAAACGAAAAACATCTCCTGTGGTGAAGGCGGAGCTCTGCTAATAAACGACGATTCATACAAGGACCGCGCAGAGATTCTCAGAGAGAAGGGAACCAACCGATCGCTATTCCGGCGCGGCTTAGCGGACAAATATACGTGGGTAGATACTGGTTCAAGTTATGTTCTGTCGGAGGTATCAGCAGCAATCCTGCTTGCACAACTTGAGGATTTCCTTCTTATCCAAGCCAACAGGCGACATGCTTGGAGCACCTACCGGAATCGGTTGGAACAATGGGGCCTACAGCGCGGCGTACGCTTTCAGTCAGTTCCCGAATACGTATCCTCAGCCTGCCACGCATTCCCCCTACTCTTTCCCTCACCTCACGACCGGGACAGGTTCATAGATCATTTGGATCGGCATGGAATAACAGCGGTATTCCATTATCAACCACTCCATGCTTCTCGCATGGGTAGACTAACTGGTGCCAATCGGGAGGACTGCTCAGTATCGACTAGCGTTGCTGAATGTCTGGTACGGCTTCCACTCTATTCAGGCATTCAATGTGATGAAGTGGAACGAGTAGTTGAAGCAACAATTGCATCTGAAACTCCAATTAGAAGAGGTTAACTGTAACAATGCATGAGCCGCCTAATCAGTATTTGTCAACAGTACATCAGGTCTCATCTACTGACAGTAACTGGCTTGACGCGGTTGTACACCGTGTTTCTGAAGACGGAATTGTTATTGTCACAGATGTTCTATCAGCTGATCTTATTTCAGACGCTCGTCATGAGATGGATGTGGCATTAGATGCAGTTACAACGGAAATCGGCAATGACAGACTTATGGCAGCCGGCGAGGCTGGTGTAGCCAGAATTCCAATGAAATTTAGTAGGCATTTTTTCACATATTTTGAGATTCCAGAGTTGCTAGCTATCATCGATAGGGTGATCGGCCCTACGGCAATATGCCACCTGCAGAACGCGTTCGTCCTACCTTCGACCCAGTTGCCACTGAAATCCGAGGAGATATTTCAGGTCCGGCCGCATCCGGACTTCCCCCGCTACATGAACGGGTACGTTGCATCGCTCAACACTCTCGTTGTCATCTCCGAGTTCTCCATGGAGTCAGGAGCTACCTGGGCGCTCGTTGGGAGCCACCAGCTTGATCGCACACCTACTGATCCAGAACTAGCCTCAGAGTTCGCCAAGCACGCAGTACAGGCATGTTGCGAGCCGGGATCGATCATCGTGTTCGACTCCACCCTGTGGCATGCCGCTGGCAACAACACATCTGGGAACTCCCGATACGCAATCAACCATCAATGGACTAAGTCCTTCTTCAAGCAACAAATCGACTATGTGCGCGCCCTGGGCGAGGAGGCAGTTCGAGCACTTCCTCCTCGGACCCAGCAACTGCTTGGGTGGTATACGAGAGTTGTGACATCAGTCGACGAGTACTACCAATCAGGTGAGGACCGCCTTTACCGTTCCGGGCAGGGCTAACCGGCCTCCAAGCGTGGCGACCCTTAGTCGTGCCAGACCGCTATCCCAAAGCCGGTCCGTCCGTACCCATCCCCGTTGTAGAACAACCATCGTCTTCCGCCCGAGTCCACGACCCAGGGATAGGTCACCTCGCCTACCTCACCTCCCTCTCCAGCAGCGACTAGGCCTCCGACGTCGTCGAAGCGGTCCCAATCATTACCGTCCGTCGACTCCGCGTAACCAATCCGATACAGGTCGTCTGATGCCTCCTTCACTGCGAACCAGGCCTTCACCAAATCAGGCTCCTGAATGACACAGGGGCGGCTCAATGCGATCTCAGGTGGATTCGGGGAAAGCACCTCACCGTCGGAGATCCACCCTGATTCCGACCGTGTCGCACGCTTGACCACGTACTCCATCGGAGGTATGTCGCCGACTCTCGCCCATCTCCGGTAACTCGAGTACCAGAGTTGCTCGACTCCACCTATATCCACTATGAACGGGTAGGCCAGAGAAAACGGATCCTCCTCGGACCTGTCGAACACCGGTGCCCGACTTACACGCCGAAGTTCACGTCCTGCAGGACCGACTGCCAACCCAATGCTGTTCCACCATGGTACGTCACGTCCAAGCGACCAGCCGTGATACCAGACCTCGGTTTCCTGTTCCCCGCCGGTTACGAAGGAAACCGATACTCCAGCGCCGTCAAAGGCCGCTGTCTCACCGGGAAGGAGTAGGGGGGCCCCGTCGAGTTCCAGCCACACAGGCTCTGGGAGTACGGACAGTAGACCTGCCGAGATGGACGAGCGACCAGATTCATCACGACCGCTGAAGTAGACCCGAAAGTGGTCGTCGCCAACCGGAATGGCGCACGGCAACATTGCATGGGTCGCTCGCCATGGCCGATCACATGGTGGATCCACCCAACCATGTCTCCTCCAAGCCATTGGTCAGCGTCCCCGACGTGCCAGTCGGGCATCTTGGCCGACTGAAGGCTCCCCTCGAAATAGCGTCCCGGGTTCAGCATCATCCAGAATGAGTGTCCCTGCCCCGATTACGCAGTTCTCACCGATGGTGATGTGGTCCCTGATCGTCGCATTCACACCCATAAACGTACCCCTGCCGACCTTTACTCCACCGGAGATAACCACGTGTGATGCGATGAACACATCGTCCTCAACGATCGTATGATGACCAATATGGTTGCCGCTCCACAGAGTCACGTTCGACCCGATCGTCACGAATGGCTGAATAGTGTTATCCTCAAATATCAAACAGTTGTCGCCACAAGAGAAATCTGGAAACAGCGTAGCTCTTGGGCTAATATAACTTGGTAGATGGTATCCAGATTCCTTCGCCCAGGAGTATTTTTCAATACGAAGTCTATTGAGTTGTGTGTAGCTGACCGCGACGAACATGTCGTACTTATCAGGTGGGTATTTGTCGCAGACTTCGCTTGAAGAAACTAGAGGGTATCCGAACGCCGAATGAGACTCGACAAATGGCTCATCTACGGTAAACGCAGCAATGACACGACTGCTTTCGGTCGTGAACATGTATGCCACCAGTTCAGCGATCGCTCCTGTGCCGAACACCACTAGAGGTTTCGACATCGTCCGGTCACCCCTTTCCTCCACTGACTACCATATGTGGCAGACTGTACATGTCGCAGAGGACACAACGGGTTCCATTCTGGTACGGCCGATTGCCCCGGTCAGCCACTACCGTTACTCACATTGTCGCGCTTGGGCCGGACCAAGCCATTCTCGTCGACCGGATTTGAGACGGAGTCCCATGTGTCATCAAGGCCAAAGTGAAATTCTGTCGGAGCCTGCACGGTTAATCGTGGCCAATCATGGGAGCACATACCTTCGATCCGCGTTGTCGCGAACTACCGGAAACATGGCCGTGGCCAGATGCTCAAGGACGGCGGGGCCAGTCGAATGACTCCGGATCCAGACATTAGCGTTGTCGTACCCGTCTACGGGTGCTGTTCTACGCTCTCAGAGCTGCTGTCTAGGTTGGCTTCCACATTCTCGGAGAGCGAACGCTCGTATGAAGTGATTCTCGTTGATGACCGATCACCCGATGACACTTGGACCAGAATCGAAGAACTGGCACAGATCAACTCCCACCTCGTGGGCCTACGCCTCTCAAGGAACTTCGGGCAGCATGCAGCGATCGCGGCAGGCCTTGAACAGGCGAGAGGACAGAAGGTGATTGTCATGGACTGCGACCTCCAGGACCCTCCCGAAGTGATTCCCGAACTCCTGGAGCACGCGAACAACCACGATGTCGTCACTGCTCGTCGACTTGGCAACTACCAGCATCTGTCGCGGCGCCTGGTGGCGCGGGTCTATGCCAGAGTGTTTCAGTTGTTCAGCGGAATACCCGTGGATCCCGCTGAAGGCAGTTTCAGTGTGCTGGACAGAAAGGTCGTGGATGCATTCCTCATGCTCAAGGAGAGGAACGGCCACTACCTGATGGTCCTCCGGTGGCTCGGTTTCTCACAGATCAGCGTGTCATACCTGCGATCCAGGCGTAAAGGTTCGGTGAGCAGTTATTCGCTACGCCGGCAATTGCGACATGGTCTTGACGGCATGATGTTTCATAGCACTAGGGTCCTGAATCTAGTCGTTGCTTTCGGGTTCATGATTGCCCTAGTCGGCGTCGCTTTCGCCAGCTTCGCTATTTACCAGAAGGCTACGGGACAGGTTGTCGCCGGCTGGACCAGCCTTGTCACGATCTTCGCCATGTTCGCCGGTTCAATCATTACCATCCAAGGGGTCATCGGAGTCTACGTGAGCAACATGTTCGTGGAGGTGAAGCGGCGGCCGCGCTATGTCATTGCAGAGCAGGTCGGATGCCTGAATGGCGAGGACCGGCCGGAGCGCGATCCTGGGGGCAATCTCCATTGATTGGCCCTATCTCTCCAAGTAGACCATGATCTGGACAGCCCTGGATCCGCCGGGTTCACTCCTGCACTACGCGAGGTTGCGATCACTAGTTGGACGTGGGACCGAGCAGCGAATCCTTGAAGTGGCATGTGGTTCAGGCCAGTTGGCGATTCGTCTGGCACTTGACGGACACGAAGTCACAGCGATCGACGCTAACGGAGCATCACTAGCCGATGCATGGCGAGCTCTCGATTCTGTATCGCGCGTGCACGACTGCTCTATTAGATTTGCAGACGTAGAGTGGAATCTTGGAACGGCTGAGCAGTTCTGCGACTTCGACTTGGTCGTAGCCGCGATGGTCGTTGAACACATCGACGACGACCATGAGTTTGTCCGAAGCCTCTGCTCGGCCTTGCGCAGTCCAGGCGGACGGCTCTGCATTGCGGTTCCCGCGCGAATGGACAAGTGGTCTATCGAAGACGAAGCACACGGTCATTTCCGCCGTTACAGTCCCGAGTCGCTTCGTGATCTACTCAAGAGTTGCGGACTAAAGCACATCACGATCCACGGAAGTGGGTTCCCGGTAACAAATCTCACCTTCTCGTTTGGCAACAGGATCGTGTCTCGCTCAGAAACTGAGCGGCTTGAGTGGTCACCAGACGACAGGACACTCCAATCAGGCAATCGCAAGGTGCGGTGGAAGACAGAGTTTCCGAGCCTCTTTCGGTTTCTATTAAACGACAGGGTCTTCGGATTGCTCGAACTCGGCATCCGGCCGATTCAGGTACAGAGTCGATGCCTAGAGTTGATAGCTCTGGGAAGTCTGGGGGACTGAGTATCCAAGTTCGAGTTTGCTCTTGAGTCAATTCAGCCCAGATCTTTAGCGACCCACTGGAATGGAGCACAGGATGCCTTCACGATTTGCCCACCGTCTGCAGACACACCAACCAGTGCTCTGGTCCGCTAGAGACATCACTACCGCCTTGCGACAAGCTCAGATCTGTGGATGCTTCATTTCGATGGAGAGGGGAGGAAGAGTTGCATGAACGATCATTTCGAAAGCGTGCGGAGCTACTACGACGATTGTCTCCTATCCCACGGGCCGACAGCACGCGGTGTGGACTGGAATAGTGCAGAGTCTCAACTTCTACGATTCAGTATCCTCCATGAGATCACGAAACTTCGTCCAACTGAATCGGTACTCGATGTTGGATGCGGATTCGGATCATTCCTTGGATTCCTTCGAGACAACAACCACCGAGGCGCCTACTCAGGTATCGACATATCACAAAACATGATAGAAACAGCAATACAACTGTTTCCAGAAGATGCAGATGCGTTCGTTGTGACTGCCGATCTGAGTAGTGCTCCGACATCAAGTATCGTCGTAGCGAGTGGCCTGTTTAACGTCCGTGCTGGTACCGACCTTGACATCTGGACCGACTATGTTGACGCAACGATTGTCCAGTTGGCGTCTCTAGCTGAGTCCCGGCTTGCTCTGAACTTCCTCAGTACCCACTCAGACCAACAGCTTCGAGACGAGAGACTCCACTACGATTCGATCGGCCGAGTTGCAGATTTGCTCGCGAACGCCATGAGCCGAAGGTTGCGCATTCGACAAGATTACGGACTCTATGAGTTCACAATTTGCGCAGAGAAAGTCTGAGGTGTTTAGGAACTCGCCTTCACCAACTCCATGTCTATCGTGAACAACCGCTTCAGGGATGACCCTGGAGAGAACGCAGCGGAAGTCTCTGGGGAGAGTGGCATTGTGGCCTCCGGCAACTCTGCCGGAGCACACATTCTTTCTGCACTTCTCACTGGCCTGCCCGCAGGCGCGCTATATCTCCCCCTCGCTTTGTTCAGATCCGCCTGGAGCGACGACTTTCCGTCACTGGCAGTAGATGCAGGAAACAAGGCTTTTGCTGATCTACGACCGGTTTCCGGAGTCATCTACAGGATCGCCTTCTCGTTTGTTGACGACATCAGTTCTCTCAGACTCCTCCGCTGCTTGGGCGTCGCCGGAATAGTCCTGTTTGCTGTCGCGACTCAACACCTTCTACGGAAGTGGGGTTTGTCTACCCCCTTCAGTGTGCTGGCGGCAATTTCAATGGTGCTTCTACCACCATTCCATTCCTTCGCCGGATGGGCACAGACATGGCTCGCTCCATACATGTTCCTCACGGGTGGCCTAGCTGGGCTACTCGTGGTCGAACCACCTCAAGACCGCGGACGGTGGCGACTGTTAACGGGC
>JABIQT010000843.1 GCA_018667995.1 Candidatus Latescibacterota bacterium | reverse complement strand
ATGGTCGATCCGATACCGTAAAAGTTGTTTTTCCCGCTGCCACGCAAGGCTGCTGCGAGTCGTGCATCGATCCACCGATTATTATTGCCGCCCTCATTTTTCCAGATTCTCAATTGGTTGTCCAGGCGAACAAGGTCAATATCGCCGTCCCCGTCGATGTCCCCTGACGCTACGAGCGTGCCGGCAGCATGATCGGGGAGCAGGTCCGTCGCATCTTCGAATTGGTTTTTACCCAGGTTTCTGATCAGACGGACTCCAGCCCCTTCTGATCCAAAGATTCCGGACACCACAAAATCGTGGAAACCGTCGTTGTCGAAGTCAAGGATCTCCGCGTCAGTTACAATCATGCCCGATAGCAGGTTGCTGAGACTCGAGTCGTCTGAAGCGCGGTCCAACCGGGAACCATCGCGGTTGGAGAGCAACACAGAATCTGGTCCAAGCAAGAGCAGGTCCACCGTTCCGTCGTTATTGAAATCACCCGGTATGACGTTCTGAACTGAAGCCTGGCCCGTCAGGTCCATCCGGTCTGACCAGTCTACGAATTGGCCCTGCCTGGCATTGCGGTACATCCGTCCCGTGCTACCCGGGGCCGATAGGTATATATCTATGGCACCATCCATGTCGAAATCCGCACACACGATGCCTTGTCCAAAGTTCACCGATTCCGAAGCGGTATCCATCTCTTGCAGGAGCTGCAAATCGTCAGGTTGAGCCGTGCCGAGCAAGAATGCGGAAATAGCCCTCGACTCACGTATAGGAAGAGATTCTGTAGACATCGATTGGACTCGGTTGCCATCGACAACGGGATTCAGGCCTGTGGCTGCGGTGATCTCTTCGAAATCTCCCGCCTGTTTGTTCTGGAAGAACCGGACGTCACTCCCCTCATAGACAAGAAGATCGAGATCTCCGTCATGGTCCAAATCACTGAATTGAGCGTCAACCGGTTGGCCGTCTGCTCGCGCTTTGAAAGGTGTTTTCTGCACCTTCGTAAAGATTCCGTCGTTGTTCCGGTAAAGGACGTCGCGCCCGGTTCGAATCACGAATAGATCCTGATCTCCGTCATTGTCTATGTCTGCGAATGTCGTACGACGAATCCCGCGTTCCTCAGAAAGCCCAGCCTGCTCTGTGGCATCTATATAGCCATCTGGAGTTTTGCGATAGAGTCGTATTCCTGAATCGCTTGACCAGATAAGATCAAGCGCTCCATCGGCATCGTAGTCTACGAGTAGTAGGTCCCGCCCTGGAGCATCTACAGAGAATTGACCATCGACTAAAAGGGAATCCGTCACATCGGTAAAGCCAATGGTGATCATCGGCCCGGCCGTCGTCTCGGTCAGCGATGGCGGTACTGTAGGGAATTCTGATAGTGGAGGGTGCTGTTGAGATGGATCGCCAAGGGCGTCCCGGGAAAATCGATAGGAGGGATCGACCTTCAAGAGGTTGCCCAGGATACCTGCGTTGCGCCTGGCATTCTCCATATCTGACGCCCCGAGTGTTTCATGCGTGGCATTCAGATAGGTCTGGATCTTATCATCCGGTCGAATCAGCAACGAGTCAATACTTGCATATATCGATGCAGCCTCGACAGTCTGGCCAGACCGGATGAGCGCCTCTCCAAGCTCTGCCAGAACCGCGATGTTACCTGGCGAGACTGCGATGATCTGGGATAGCTGGTCGATCGTGTCCGAAATCGGGTGGTTCGAGCGTTGGTACCGTTGCATCAATTTCAGATATTTATACCGAATAATGACCATATTCGGGCGATCCCGCAGTACAGCTTCCATGGTCGATAGAGCTTGCGGCTCGTCACCTTCAGCCTCAAAGACATCCGCTTCGATGGTCCGCACTATAGGATTGGACGGATCGATACGAAGCGCCTTGTCGATCGCTATTCGGGCGGCGTTGGAATCCTGTCGTTTGAGATGTGCCGCCGCCGTGTTGGCATGTCCCAGCGGATCCGAAGCGATCAGTCGGGCCGCGGTCTCAAAAGCCTGTACCGCACTGTCATAGTCGCTACGGTGGAGATATGCGAGACCCAGGTTTTTCTGCGAGATGGCCTCGATCCACGTGTCCGCGTTCGGTGGCTGACTGGCACAAGTAAGGAGCACGCCCGCCATCATTACTACAACCGTCCCTACGAATGATTTGGACATCGCATATCGACCGTGATTAGACGTCGCCATAGCGATTCCTGACGAGAATGGAACTCGTCTGCGTCAACGGGTCGATCTGTTTTACGGCCAGTGAGATTCTGTTGGCAGCATCGAGGGCATTCCAGTATGAATCGAGAATGTCGGCCGGTGAACCTTCACAAGGTAATATGAGAGGGTCGCCTGTGTAGGGAGGGAGCGGAGTTCCGTCGCCCATATATGTAGTGAGGCACAGGCCCAGACCTGGACCTGGCCTTGAAGGTCGGAAGGTTGTGGCGTCTGTATCCTGCGGATCCACAGGGTTCGCTTTAAGAATACTGAGGGTGACGGCAGGTTCGTCCTGCCTCAGATTCAGCATCCCGCTTATTCGCGGTGTGTAATTCGGCGCATCTGGTTCGCGTTCCCTGGTGGATAGAGCTTCGTCAAAACTCCTCCCCGTATTCAGGTGCTCCACGATAGTAGTAGTCTGATCACCGTT
>JABIQT010001134.1 GCA_018667995.1 Candidatus Latescibacterota bacterium | reverse complement strand
CCACGAGGTCGTTGAAGATCTTGCCTGCCTTTGCCCGTTCACCGTATCCCAGCCAACAGATGCGGGCGGGCAATCCCTGAAATGGAACCTTGGCCCGGGCGATTCCCAGCCACTGGTGAAGGGACTCATTCTCCGGGAATCCGTCTATCAGAGCCTGATCGGTCTTATATATGTCCTCTTTGTCGCCGGAGAGCGCTACCCAGCGGAAGGGCCCTCTTCCTTCGCAAAACAGGTCTCTCATATAGGCCGGCACAAACCCGGGTATGTCAAAAGCATCCGGGATACCAACCTTTTCAGCTTGCCTCCGGAGGTTGTTCCCATACTCGAAAACCTGAGCACCATTGCGCTGCATTTCCAACATAGCCTGAACCTGACGCGCCATGGACGCCATGGACCACTCGATATAGGCTTCCGGATTCTTCTCGCGCAGGGCAAGCGCTTCCTCAAGTTCCAGCTCGGCAGGAACATATCCGTTGAGCGCGTCATGTGCAGAGGTCTGGTCAGTAACGATATCAGGTTTGATGCCACGAGTTATGAATTCTGAATACACATCCGCGGCATTTCCCACCAGTGCAATGGACCATGGAGCCTTCTTTTCGATGGCATAGTGGGCTTGCTCCAGAGCCTCATCCAGTGACTCCGTGATCGCGTCACAGTAACCGGAAGCGACGCGTCTTTCGGCACGGCTCCGGTCGACTTCCACACCAATGAAGACTCCGTTATTGAGAGTGACCGCCAACGGCTGGGCGCCCCCCATGCCGCCGAGACCTGCCGAGAGTACCAGGCGTCCCGCCAGACTCCCTTCGAAATGTTCTCTTGCTACGGCAGCAAAGACCTCGCACGTTCCCTGGAGTATTCCCTGGGAACCGATATATATCCAACTACCTGCCGTCATCTGGCCGTACATGGTCAATCCGAGCCGTTCGTATTCTCTGAAGTGCTCCCAGTCAGCCCAGGCCGGCACCAGGTTAGAGTTGGCAATCAGAACCCGTGGAGCGTCCGGATGGCTCTTGAGAATACCGACAGGTTTGCCGGACTGTACCATCAGGGTCTCATCATTCTCAAGCGATTTAAGACTCGCAATTATTTTATCGTACGATTCCCAGTCTCGTGCCGCCTTTCCGGTTCCACCGTATACAATGAGTTCGTCCGGATTCTCTGCTACAGCAGGATCCAGGTTATTCATGAGCATCCGCATGGCGGCTTCCTGATCCCATCCTTTACAGGAAAGCTCTGGTCCAATGGGCGCCTGGATTGTGCTACCTGGTCGAATCAAGGTACGTTCTGACATATGTGGATCCTTCCGGTTGTATTCGTTCACGTTCTTCTTGGAATTGATCTAAAGGGAAACGGAATCCCCCCGGGCCGGAATGGTCACGGGAACTTCACGTTGTTCCTTAATACCGCCCGCGAGCATCTCAGCCTGATCCAGATTTCCGTGGACCAGAAATACACGCTTCAAGTCATCGTCGAAATTCGCCATCCACGCCAACAGTTCATCCTTATCTGCATGGGCGCTGAAACCGTTAATCACCGCGACCTCGGCCCGTCTCGTATATTGATGCCCGAAGATACTGACCTGCTGCTGGCGTTCAACCAGGCGCTGGCCGAGCGTGCCTTCGGCCTGAAAACTGACGATCAGAATGGTATTCTTGGGTTCGGTGATCGCATTCTTCAGATGGTGTAGAATGCGCCCCGTCTCGCACATACCCGAGGCAGAGATGATGACGCAAGGCACGTTCGTGCTGTTCAGCCGTTTGGATTCATCCACATCTCTGGTATAATGGAGACGGCCAAATCCGAACGGATCGCCCGAATCCTGCAATAGCTTACATGTTTCTTCGTCATAGCAGTCGGCATGATGGCGAAAGACCTCGGTGACATTGGTGGAAAGAGGACTATCCACAAAGATCGGGATCTCAGGGATCCGTCCGGCGTCGGCCAATTGATGGAGGTTGTAAACGATCTCTTGTGTTCGGCCAACGGAAAATGCGGGAATGATAACTTTTCCGCCCTTCCTTGCCGTATGCGTGACTACATCCTGAAGCTCCTGCTCGATATCATCCGCGGGATGACGCGAACGGCCGCCGTAAGTACTCTCGCTGATGAGATAATCTGCCTTGTACACCCGTTCGGGGTCACGTATGACTGCCAATCCATCGCGCCCAAGGTCACCGGTAAAAACCAACCGAGTCTCACGGCCCTCTTCATTAATGTCCATGATCGTAATCGCAGACCCCAGGATATGTCCCGCGTCCAGAAATTCCGCGGTTACCCCTGGAATGGGTGTGAAGGGTCGATGATAGGAAACACCATGAAAGAAAGCCAGGCTGGCGACGGCGTCCCTCATAGTATATAGAGGTTCTACTTTGGTCCCGTGCTTGTGCCGTTTGTTTAGATACTCGGCGTCTTTCTCCTGGATATGGGCGCTGTCCAGTAGCATGGTACCACAAAGATCTCTCGTGGCGGAAGTTGTGAAAATCTCGCCTCGAAATCCATGTCTGACGAGTGAGGGTATATTACCACTATGATCGATATGGGCGTGAGAGAGAATGAGGGCATCAATTGTATCGGGGTCAAAGGGAAAGCCTCGATTGCGCTCGAAGGCTTCACGTCGGTGGCCCTGATATAGTCCGCAATCCAGCAACAGCCGATGGCCATTTACTTCGAGCAGATGCATGGAACCTGTGACTGTTTGCGCCGCTCCCAGAAAGGTCAATTTCATTGAAACCTCTCAGATTTCCGTGTGGCCGTACTAGCTCGACAGCAGATGTCCATACAGTCTACTGCCGGTATAGGGATTCTGGATAAAGGCAACCGTTTGAGGTGAACTACCAATTTAGTCCATCTCCATGCCGCCATCCACATTGATGGCTTGCCCGGTGATAAATGATGATTCGGATGAGGCCAGAAATGCCACTACCGCGGAGACCTCTTCCGCCTCGGCCACCCGCTTGAGCGGCACTTGCTCCACCAGGGCGGCACGCGCCGTTCCAGCTTCATAGCCAAAAAGCCGCGCACGTTCATCATCGATCTGATCCCACATGGGTGTGGGTACTATTCCTGGGCAGATGGCATTGACCAGAATGTTCTTATCTGCCAGAGCAAGGGCAGCGGATCTGGTGATACTAATGATACCCATTTTGCTGGCCGCGTATACGCTGGAATCTGCGCGCCCCCCACGTCCTGATATGGAGGACATGCTGATGATGCGGCCGCCTTCTCCCTGTTTCTCCATCTGTTTCGCCGCCGCCTGGAGACAGAAGAAAGTCCCTTTCAAATTCACGTTCATCACGCGATCCCATTCCTCTTCCTCCACCTTGAGGAATGGGTTTATCTGTACGAGCCCTGCGTTATTAACAAGAATATCCAGACGACCAAAGGCAGCAACGACCTGATCAATCATCGGAGCTATGGTCTCTACCTTGCCGAGGTTCAGAGCGACAGCCACGGCGGTGCCGCCCGCTTCCGTGATAAGATCTACCGATTCCTGCGCAGCTTCCATATTTAACTCAGCCACCGCCACGCTGGCGCCCTCACTCGCCAGCGTGTCAGCTATAGTGCGTCCTATTCCCCGCCCAGCTCCTGTGACAATGGCCACTTTGCCTGCTAAACGTTCTGGTATTGACATAACCTTCCTCTGAATATGGGCGTAGACACCCTCATGGTCCCGTGCGCTATTCTGCCTCGGTTAGCGAGCTACTTTGACGGGTCTGCCCTTCTTGACGGAGACATATGCCGCTTCTGACACCTGGGCAACTGCCAGAGCGAAGTATGGCAGCTCGTATCCCTGACCGCCATTTCTGATCATTCGAAAGAACGCGTCATCCGGAGTATCTTCCTTGATCCGTCTCGGAATGTCCAGAGGCTCGTCATTGAGCAGCACCGACTTAATCTGCCACTGATGCAGGTGAAAAACGAGACACCCTTCACTTCCATGAATAGCAATTCTCTCGTCATGCACAGACGCGTTGCCAAAGGTGTTCAACGTTCCAAGGGCACCGCCTTTGAACTGGACATTCACGACGGCGTTGATATCCACATCCTTACCCGTGTTATCCATATAGGCGGCTACCTGCTTGGGCATAAGACCCGTGATCCACAGGGTCGAAGCGACAAGATGGCTACCTGTGTCCATAAACATACCACCGCCGGCCAGTTCCGGCACCAACCGCCACCCAGCGACACCACCCCAGTTCTGAGTAACATAGGATACGACGCCGCGCAACGTCCCGATTTTGCCGGTCTGAATGAGTTCACGTGCGTAAGTATGGGGTGCGTAGTAATTTCGCTGATAGCTAACCAACAGAATCCGTTTCCGTTTCTTGGCCATCTCTATCAACGATCTCGTATCACCGGAGGAGATAGTCAACGGTTTCTCCACCAACACATGAAGATCGTTCTTCATGGCAAAACGTGCCTGTTCATAGTGCATGGAATGAGGCGAACTGATCATGATCGCGTCGATTTTCTCACGCTTGATCATTTTTCGATAGTCAGTATAGTGAGGTACCTCGCTCCCCCAACGGTCCATCAGTGCCTGTGCCTGCTCTTCGGAGGTGTCAGCCACTGAGACGAGCTCAACAGCGCCATCATTCTGAAGTCGAGGCACGTGCGCTCCACGCATGTTTCCACCGCATCCAATGAGCGCGACACGAATCTTTTTCTTAGCCATTCTTTCCTCCATGGAGACCGGTCAGCTCCAGGCAAAGGGTAAGTAATACCACCATATAGTTTTCATCATCACTGCACTAATGAGTCCGCCACCAGCCAGAAAGGGACCGAAGGGGATCATGTGTCCCCCACGTTCACCGCCCCGGCCCTCTTTGATCAAAATAGGAATGCTATAGAGTGTCCCAAGAATCGAGCCGAAGAATATGGAAAGAAGGCTCGCCTCCCAGCCAAGGAAGGCACCAAGAAGCGCGAGGAGCTTGACGTCTCCGAGTCCCATGGCCTCCTTTTTAAAGATGGCCTGACCAAGGATCCGAATAGCCATCAAAACGCCAGCCCCCACGAGGATTCCAATCCCGCTATCAATCCATGTAATGTCAGACCTGACGAAGCTAAGCCCGAAACCCACGACAATGCCAGGATATGTGATTTTATTCGGTAAGATCTGATAGTCAAAATCGATCAATGAAGCGGGCAATAGCAACACGAAGAAGATGAACAGCGCTCCCGCTTCAACGGTAATACCCAACCACAGAACCGAAGAAAGCGCGGCTATGGCTGTCGCAGCCTCGACAGCAGGATATCGGAAAGAAATCGGCTCTCTGCAATTTCGACACTTGCCTCGAAGAAGGAGGTAGCCGAGTACGGGTATATTGTCATAGGCCCGCAAAGGCGTCTGGCATGCCGGACAAAATGAGGACGGAAAAACCACGGACAGGTCGTTAGGCAGCCTGTAAACAACGACATTGAGGAAACTGCCGATCGAGCTACCGAAGAACAGAATGAAGGCGCAAACCACAAGGTCCGCGATAAGCCGAGTGTCCATCCAATCTCCAGTCTGTTACGAGCCATTCCCCAATTTACGCATAGCATATAATGCAAACACGCCGCTTAATCGACCTCTGCCTGATTAGGAAGCTTCGTCACGCACGGCTTGGATCTTTGCCGCTTTTTCCTTCTCAAACAACGCCTTCTCCTTGCCCATTTCCTCACGGAGAAGCCCAACTTGCTCGCTGAAGGCGGCCCCGACTTCTTGACTGGCCATAGCGTTTATGCGCGCCTCAACCATGATCTCCATCTCGGCAATCTTGGCCTGATATTCCTTCTCCAGCTCTGATATCTTACTTCGTTGCTCGTCTGTCAACGGTCCGCTCTCCTGCATGCTCGCGGTCCGCTCCATGGCTAGTTCAAGTGCACTCTTCACTTGTATCCTCCTGGAATTTCATTGGACGTACTACCATTTTGTACGGCGGTAAATAACGGCTTCGCACGATCCCTCTGCAATTCTCGCCAGCAGATGGTCATCTTCCGGATAGTATTTGTTCTGCCTGCTGAAACTGTTTGGTGTGTACACCCACACAGATCGATCTGGATCGGGGAGCTCATCTGAAACTGATTCGGTGGGGGCGTACAGGCACGCCCTATCGCTTGTCAACACATTCAACGGTTTCGTTACGTAGCCCAGGCGCGGCATGGTCAACATCTGGGCCAGTGGCCAGCTCGTCACGATTTTCTCATCTCTATGGTTTCGTTCAAGGTACGAGATGAGTGCATTGTTCAGTTTCAAATCGTCCCGATACTCCAAGCTTCGCTCCAACATAAACCCATTGTTTGCCTGGATGGCTGGGTAGAATAGCCCATTCTGATTGAAAAGGGAGAGGCAGATAATGGCTGATACCACCACACCTCTTAACCAGCGCCTATTCGTGATACCCGACAGCACTACAATAGCCATGTAAAGCAGAACCGGTAGGCAATATAAAAGGTACCGCGGCAGAATGTTAACAATATGTATGAAGAATGCGCCAAAAGAAACGAAAAACAGAATGATAATCAGGTCCGCTCGTCGACCCCCATGACCTCGAAATCCAGGCGTATCTCCGGACCTGCTGAGAAAGCCTCCTGCTGTGTCCTTCTGGAGATAGCCGTATATGTAAATACCGCAAAAAGCCACGCCAATTACGAATAGTATCAGAAAATCTACTAAATCAACGAT
>JABIQT010001133.1 GCA_018667995.1 Candidatus Latescibacterota bacterium | reverse complement strand
GCAGCGAGTCCCAACCCTCGGCGTTGTCCAATCGTGTAGAGAGGATAACCACGGTGTTCGCCAAGAACGTTCCCCTCACGATCGGTGATAGGTCCGGGGCGAATGGGTGCATCCACGGTCAAGAGGCCAGAAGTAGATTCAGGATGCGTCTCTGTCCAGTCACGCAAGAATCGCTCTCTGTTCTGGTCTTGGATAAAACAGATCTCGTAGCTGTCCTTCTTCGCAGCCACGCGTGGCGCCAATTGCTCGGCAATGCGGCGGGTCTGAGACTTTGTTAGTGATCCTACAGGAAAGACAGTCTCTGCGAGCTCACTCTGTCCCATCTCCCAGAGCGCGTAAGATTGGTCCTTATTCTCATCCAGACCGCTCTTCAGGATGTATCTCCCCTGCTCCAATACAACCCGCGCGTAATGCCCAGTAGCTACGTAATCGGCCCCAAGAGCACGGGCTCTATCCAGGAGCACTCCGAACTTTACCTGGCTATTGCAGGCAACGCATGGATTGGGTGTGCGTCCGTTCATGTATTCGGTTACGAACCGGTCGATCACGCCTTTCTGGAATTCTTCTCTAAAATCTACCACGTAATAGGGGATCTTCAGTCTGCCTGCCACAACACGTGCATCGTTACGATCCTCGACTGTGCAACATCCATGTTCCTGGTGGACGTTGCCACCCACCGCTTCATAGTCCCAGAGATGCATGGTGATGCCGATGACGTGACATCCCATATGCTGAAGCAACGCTGCCGCGACGGAACTGTCCACACCTCCGCTCATAGCCACAACAACCGTCGACCCAGGGGGCGGAAGCCGGTTGATCGATGGATCGATCTCCAGGTCAAGATCAATATCGAGATCGACGTCAGGTAAATCAAGTGGCGGTATAGAGGTCATGAGAGTAATCGTGAATCATAAAGGGCTTGATTTTACCGTACCTAATAACCGCTACGGATCGAGTTCTTGCTGGCTATGGTAGTGTCTCTTCCAGTCTGCGTTTGTAATCGGACAATGCTGCGTGCACGCCATCTGCTGCCATGGCGGAGCAGTGCATTTTCGTGGCGGGTAGTCCGCCCAGTGCCCGCGCCACGGTATCATTACGGATCTCATCGGCTTCTTCGATGGTTTGGCCGATAATCAGCTCAGTCAGCTTACTGCTAGCCGCAATGGAGGCGGCACATCCGAATGTACGAAATCTCGCACCTGTGATTCTTTCGCCATCGATATGCAAAAATAGTTTCATGCTGTTACCGTTGACGGGATTGCCAGCTTCGCCCACAGCGTCCGGCTCCGTGTACTCACCGACGTTCCTCGGCGACTGAAAATGATCAAGCACTTCCGCTGAATACATAAGGAGTTAACCTTGAGTGGCCACCGTTGAGATCCCGCGAAGCCTGCCCACAACATCAGGCAGGTGTGCCATCACATAATCAACATCCTCTTCGGTATTGCCGCGACCAAGACTAAAGCGCAGGGAACTTAGAGCCGCCCTCGGATCTAAGCCCAACGCCATCAATACATGAGAAGGTTCGATAGCACCTGAGGTGCAGGCTGATCCACTCGAAACGGCTATTCCCTTCAAATCCAGACTCAGGATCAAGGCGTCTCCCTCGGCACCAGGAAAGGACACGTTGAGCGTACCAGGCAGATGTTGCTCCGGGTGGCCGTTAATGACATATTCCGGAATCCTGCATGCAACAAGATCTTCCAGCCTGCGTCGAAGCACGCTCAAATGGCGTGCTTCCGAATCCATCTCAAATTGTGCAAGTTCCGCGGATACACCAAATCCAATGATGCCAGCCGTATTCTCAGTGCCCGCTCTCATCTTACCCTCGTGAGCCCCACCGTGGATCAACGGTTCTATGACCGTGCCTTTCCTCACATATAGTGCGCCAACACCTTTCGGTCCGTAGAGTTTGTGGGCCGATAAGGAAAGTAAATCGACACCTGCTATATCCGCAGCGATGGGCACCTTCCCGACAGACTGTACTGCGTCGGTATGGAAGTATACACCGGCCTCACGCGCCACCTGCCCGATCCGCTCAATCGGCTGAATCGTACCTATCTCATTATTGGCATGCATGATGGTGATGAGAATGGTTTGATCTGTAATAGCGTCCGCCACCGAGGCGGCATCCACGAGACCGAATCTATTCACGGGGAGATAGGTCACTGTGAAACCGCGACCTTCCAGGAAGGAACAGCAATTCAGCACCGCCGAATGCTCTATCTGCGATGTGATTATGTGATTGCCTTTGTCACGATTGGCGTACGCCACGCCCTTTATGGCTAAATTGTCAGACTCGGTTCCGCCGCTCGTGAAATAGATCTCTCCCGGTCGTGCACTTATTATTCCGGCCACCTGCTCACGCGCTTCTTCGATGCCAACGCGACATTCCTGACCAAAGGAATGGATGCTGGAGGCGTTGCCAAACTTCTCGTGGAAGTAAGGCATCATCGTTTCCAGGACCTCATCGCGAATGGGTGTAGTCGCATTATGGTCCATGTAAACACGATCCATTATCATCATTCCTCAAAAGGCCGAGACGGGAACATTACAAGGCTGATATTCGCGGCTAAAAATAGAGCAAAAGGGGGGTTAAGTCAAGCCGGAAGGGGCGGTTCCGGTACGGTGCCAGGGGCCACTTACTAGTCCGACTTTATGCTATCCAAGGCCCATTAGGCATCATCCGTGCGACGGACCTCAGCTTCCACAGCTGCTTCCACCGAGGCCTCGAGAGGAATGATGAGTTCACTCAGGCTCTCTTTGAGGACTTCGTCCAAATGGCTGACGAGAACAAATCGTGTCCTGCTACGCACGGACTCAGGAAGAGAATCCAGGTCGTTTTCATTCTGCTTGGGTAGGATAATGCAGGTCATGCCCGCGCGCGTCGCAGCGAGGACTTTGTCTTTTATTCCACCCACAGCCAGAACGTTTCCACGCAGTGTTATCTCTCCCGTCATGGCCACGTCTGAACGCACCGGACGGTCGCTCAGCAAGGATGCGACGGCGGTCGCGATGGCAATGCCAGCCGACGGCCCGTCCTTTGGTACCGCACCCTCCGGAAAGTGAAGATGGATGTTGTACTTTTCGAATCGCTCCGGTTTTATGTCCAGCGACTCCGCCCGGGTCTGGATATAGCTCTTGGCAGCCAGCACCGACTCT
>JABIQT010001132.1 GCA_018667995.1 Candidatus Latescibacterota bacterium | reverse complement strand
TGCCCTGAACGTCTCCTCCATTTCCGTATCCGGGTCAAAATTATGGAGCAAGTAAATATCCAGGTGGTCTTGTTGAAGACTCTTCAAACTGCGGTCAATTTCCCGCATTATGTGAAACCGAGATAGTCCTCTATCATTGGCTCCTGGACCAATAGGCGTCCATACTTTGCTGGTTAGGACGAGATCGTCACGTTTGCTGCCAAGGCCTTTAAGTGCCTTTCCAAGGACTTTTTCGCTTCGACCTTCAGAGTAGGAATTCGCACAGTCGAAGAAATTGAAGCCCAGGTCGATAGCACGTTCTATGACGTCAATGCATGTGGCTTCGTCGTGCTGTCCGTTCCAAAATCCCCGAAAGGCCGTCCCAATACATATAGGAGAAACCTTTAGGCCGCTCGATCCTATTTTTTTGTATGTCATATCACCGTTGGCACTCAACTCGTCCCCCATCTGTATATGTCTTTCGAATTTCCACAGAAGAATTTACCACGTACTTCCTCCGATTGATTCTCATAATAGGTCCGCACAATGTCCATACAACGCGCATAAGTCCCAGCCCTCTCACAGACCGGCCAATTACTGCCATAGACGAGTCGATCATCCCCAAAACAGCTCCTCAGTGCCTCTATGGTGGGGGCGTAGAAATCCACGTCGACCGGAGCGGGTTGTATGGTGCTGTTCTCCATCAATGCGGATACCTTCATATACACGTTCGGATATTCTGCAGCCCGTTGCATACGGGCATGCCATGCTGCATCGGGCTTGCCACCATCTATTTTGACACCGGCTATATGCTCGATCATGACCCTCAGCTGTGGTAGCCTATCGAGCATCGTAAAGAAGCCGTCCGTCTCTTCCGGTGTAAACATGGTATCCAGCACCAAATCATGGTCAGCAAGGACCTCCATATCAGCGAGGAAACTGCTGTTTTCCACTTCCAGGTAGAAAGGCCGCCCCCTAAAGCGGATGCCCTGGAAAATAGGACTTCCGGCGAAACGACTTACCTGACGGGCAAAATCCTCAATGCAGGGGTCGATTCTGCCCACCAGTCCCACAATAAATGGATCATCTTCTGCCAGATCGAGGATCCATTGATTATCGTCGAGATCGTTGGTAGCTTCGACCACGACGACGCCTGTAACGCCCTCGGGAACAGCCTGTGCGCGCGCGTGTACAGGTAGATTCGTACGATATAGCAACTGGTTCTCGGGTTCCGGCCAGGAGACACCTTTCGGTCTCATGGGGTCGTACAAATGCACGTGGGTGTCAATTATCATGCTATTTCCTTAGGGAAGAGGGGAGGCCCCACGCCGGCCGGACCTATTATGAGGGACCTTCCTCAATCGATTTATAGACCTTCGGGAGGAGACTACAGAAGGCGATAGTGCCGGAAATGCCATATGATATCCCGGGTAACCACCTTGACTATGCTGACGACAGGGACGCCTAAAAGGAGCCCGATCATGCCAAACATACGACCACCGGCTATAACCGTTATCAGTACCGTCAGTGGATGCAGATCGGTACTCTTTGACACGATGAACGGAGAAAGAGCAACATTGTCTATCAACTGTATCATGGCAAAAGCCACCACCACCGCGATCAGCGGTTCCCACAGAGCGTTGTAACCCGTTCCCCAGAGTGGGGCCAGTTCATCGAAGAAAACGATAGAAATGCCCACTGCCGGAACCATGCCAGCTACCGGCCCCAAGTACGGAATGAGATTCGCAAGTCCGGCCATCATTCCAATGACAAAAAAATAAGGTACACCCAGGATCCAGAGCGCAATGGTGGAAAGTGATCCTACTGAACCAGCCACCATTAACTGACCACGGATATAGGTGCCCAAATGTCGGTCAATTGTGTCGAGAAGGTTGAGTGACAGTTCAAAAAAACGATTCGGCACACTGCTGACGAGTTTCTTGCGCATTCCCGCACCGTCTTTCAGCAGAAAAAAGAGGATAAAGGGAACCACAATAGACATGGAGAGCAGCGACAGCAGTCCCAGAAGAAACGTCGCGACATCTGAAATGGCCGCGGTGCCGAAATCTGTAACTCGCTGATTAAGATCATCTGTAGGCAGGAAGGAAAGATACTCGTCCAGAAGGAATTGAATACGCTGCAGCAGGTCCGAGCGCACATCCTCGCTGTTAAGAAGGTCGTAGGCATTGTTGAACTGATCAACTACGAGCGGCAACAGAAACATGATCCCCAAAACGCCAAAAATGAGGCAGCCCGCGTAGAACATCACAATGGCGCCCAGACGGTTGACCCGGAAGAGCCGTTCAGCCGCTATGACCAGTGGATCCACAAGATAAAATATCAACAACGAGACTATGAACAGTATCACGACCTCAGAAATCTGGGTCACAAGCCAGGCAGCGACCACGAGAGACACGCTGCCAACTATCGCTATCACGATCAGGCGGCGCCGACGTTTCTGCTGTTCTGATTCGTCTCCGTGTACGAAAGAAGATATCACGTGATCTCATTTCCTTCATCCAACCTGGACAGCTGAATTTTCAGTTGTTGAACCTCATCGTTGCTGCTTCGCAGGCGAGCACCCACAATTCTGGATAGCTCCAAAATAACTCGGGCGCCAAGTTTCGGTATTCGCTCCAGAAGATCGAGAAGATCGGGGCGAAAAAAGCCTATCAAGGTACAAGACGTCTGCGCTACGGCATCCGCCGAACGGGGAGACTCGTCCAGCAACGCCAACTCGCCAAAAAAATCCCCTTCTTCGAGGTCAGTCAGTTTGTGAGGTTCTTCGTCGGGCAGATTGAGTACTATAGATACAAGGCCCTGTTCGACAATATACATCCCAACTCCGGGTTCTCCCTGGAAGAACACCGATTCACCGGGCTCATAGGTCCTGATATGCGTAATCTGGGCGATACGTGCGAGATCCTTCTCCCGTAACTCATTGAACAGAGGAACACCGCGGAGGCGATCTACAATGGTGCGCTGCATCTGATCTTCGCGTTTGAATATGTTAGCCCAGAGACTATCTCGCATGTGTCACATTCGGTTCGGCTATTAGCTACGCCGTGGTAATCAGGAGGTGTGGGAGGGATGTAAAAGCGAAACCAATATCCCCTCCGCGGCAGAGCGTGTCAACAGGAATCTAAAAACCCAAATGACCAGGTAAATCTGCTCTTTTCAGAGGTAGTTCCATGAATCCAGATGCCATCGAAAGTAACGTTGTTCTCATTAATGCTTGACCGTTTGCTACACCGAATCATTTTAGAGGATCTTCTAATAACAGAGCGTTTCGTTCGTCTGCTCCATCGGCGATGAATGAGACGCCATGATGTAGACTAAATCAGGGGAGAATGGACGTAACCGTCCGCTCTCATTAACAACAGAGGGGCACCGCATGCCGACAAATTCAGAGCATACCTGGGGTCATACAATCCCCTTCGGAGAAGCCTATTATAGGAAAGCACTGGACACCCTGAGACAACTACGCGAGGATTCGGCAACTACTACAGAAGTCGCGCGAAAGGTTGTCGAAACGATTCGGGCAGGAAACACGGTCTATATGAACGTGACAACAGGTCACATGCCTACTTATGAGCTAAGTAACGACCGCGAAGGTAATCCAGGCCCTTTCGAATTCACAGGGGCTGATTCGTGTACGCCAGAGCAATATGCTGCTATGAAGGCGGGCGACATGCTGCTGACCAATGCCGTGAGTGAGGCAGTGAGGGACGCACATGAGCTCGGGGTATATGTGGTTATTTTTACCACGTGCTATGTCAACTACAAGCAGACCCCGCCAGGACGTGTCCATCCGAATCCAAATGACTGGATGCCTGAAGACATCGCCTCACGAGTCGTTAATACACCCATTCCATGGCAGCAAGGGCTCATCGATATTCCGGAAATGCCGTACATGGAGGCATTCCCTGGATCTGCCAACGTTACCTGCGCGATCCACTGGATGATCACGGCCGAGACCGCCCGAGCGATGAAGTCTGGCGGAATCCCGGACGGAGCAATTTCACTGAGGTATTTGGATGTATTGATGCCCCGCATCGAAGCGTTCTTCAAGGCGGAAACGGATGGAATTGAGTCTCTCGCTGTGACACTGGCGAAGCGGTTTCTCGCTGGTGGACACTATTTCGTGAGAAGCCGCAACGAGGGTGTACAGTCGGAAGTAAACGGAGTGGCACAGGGACTCATGATGGCAAACCTCTTTGAGCCGCGGGCGGCTTCCGAGGGAGGCGATAAAGACGTAATGCTCATTGCCATGGTAGGTGCAGAAGACCCGAAAGACATTGCATGGGCCGAAGAGGCAAAACAGAATGGTAATTTTGTAGTCGGAATTGGACCTGATGAGAACGAGGCACTTACGGCTTTGTGTGACGTTTATTTCCAGAATCGCTGCAATGAACCGGCAGGGGTACTGGAGGTCGAAGGTTACGATGCCCCGATCTGTCCGGCGTCAGGAATCATCAACAACATTGTCGTGCAGTCTCTTCAGGCTCAATTTGTGGATGAGATGTGCCGCAGGGGTGCTGTGCCCTACTTTTACATGGGTGGATATCGCATCGGCGGCGGTGCCTTCAACGAAATGATGAGGCCCTTGGCCGTTGCCAGAGGCTACTAACCACCTATGGAATAAGATTGTATGCTATGGCGTAGAATGCCATGTCTTGTCCGGTTCTATTGGGTTCGCTACGGTGCCAGGTGAAATTCGTAAAGAAGAGACCGTCGCCAG
>JABIQT010000601.1 GCA_018667995.1 Candidatus Latescibacterota bacterium | reverse complement strand
CCATTGAAAGCCTCTACCCCTCCAACACCGACATGTTTCGACTTGCGGAAGAGCAGGGGGCATTCCGAGGGTATGTGCACCCGTACTTCGGTGAGCGGGATCCAAATGGTGGCGATGAACCTACTCTGGGCACGGCCAAGGCCTTTCCTGTCGACGCGGCGCTCGGAACGGTTGAAGCCCTGGAAATGTCCTATGCCTCCCGCGCAGCCTACATCGTATGGCACCATATGCTGAACAACGATTTCAAGATTATACCGGTAGGAGGCGAGGACTCGATCAGCAGTCTCTATCGTACCGCAATTGTGGGTCAGGTACGCACGTATGCATATCTCGGCGAGGCGCCCCTGACCTGGGATAATTGGATATCGGCTCTGCGTAAAGGTCACACTATGGTGACGAACGGGCCGTTACCTATATTGACCATAGACGATCGGTTGCCAGGTGATGAAATTCGGTTGCCGGCCGAGGGCGGAACCGTCACGCTCACAGCAGAGGTAAAGAGCATCGTGCCATTGGACAGAGCCGTGATCTATCGAAACGGTGAGATCGCATTGAATATTCCGCTGAAAGAGGGTGTGACGGATGGCGTTTTTATCCAACAGATAGGGGTGCGCGAAAGTGGCTGGTATACGCTACACGTAGAGTCGGAGGAAGCCGCACATCCTATCGACGACGGCTATCCCCAGGCCTCGACCAACGCCATCAGGGTATACGTCGGTGACCAACCCATCCGGTCCCCGGAATCGGCACGATATTTCGTTCGCTGGATCGATAGATTGATGGAGATGGCTGAAGCGCACCCCGGTTGGCGGTCTGATAAGGAAAGGGGTAGCGTGATGGACCAATTCATGCAGGCACGTCAAGTGTATGAGGTGTTGGCGAGGTAATCACGGCTCCAAGTGGCGATGTAGATTTCCCGTATTCGTACTATGGAATTATGAGAGGCATACATGCGCGCGAATTACTTGTGAATCTCTGAAGCAGGAATCTCAAATGGAGAGCTCCTAAGAGAACGTTGGGGTGGCGCGCGTACCGCCGACTAGCCATGCTTCATCCGGAATCCCGCGGCCGTCGGTGGCCGCCTGCTTCGTCGGGCTAGAATGCTATTCGATTATTTATGTAGATCCTGACTATAGTAGATCTGGTTATTCGTAGTGGAAAGGACAGTGGGCATGATGTGGATAAAAGTCGTAGCTCTGATATGTATGGCGTGGACATTCAACGCCAGCGGGCAGACTCGTAACGGACCGAACAAAAGACTCCTGACCCGTCCATTGAGTACCGCCTCGGCGACGGTAGCCAGTGACGACCTGGAGGTGTGGATTGGTGACAGCGGAAACTTCACAATGGGAGTTCCGGACGGCCCAGTACTCATATTTGGTCATCCCAATTCAACGACGTCCAGATCCACTGTGCGCATCGACAATATCAACTATGAGAACTTCCAGTGGTCGCCGGTCCAGGCACCCACTATTCAAGGCCTGTCCGTCACGGGGAAGTGGCTCATTAATAATCAGGTCCTATTGACCCTGACCATAACCATTGCGGAGTCTACCCCTGCCTCCGGGATATTCGATACGGGACGTATCGCTTATGAACTTGTTAATCAGGACGTAGCTGCACATGACGTGGGAGTGCGGCTCATGATTGACACGATGCTCAATTTCAATGACGGGGCACCGCTTCGGGTAGCCGGCTTCGAAGCTATTGAGGTCGAAACAGACTTTGTCGACAATGATGTACCTTCGGTTTGGGAGGCGTTTGACAGCCTGTTGGATCCCACGGTAATAGCCAAAGGTAACCTCATCAGCGGTCTTACGACGCGTCCAGATCGTTTTATCGCCGGACAATGGGGCAATCTGGTTTCCGCTTCATGGGAATACACGGTTGATCCACTTCGGCAGATAACCGACAGTGCGGTCGCTATATACTGGGAGCCAACTCGTATTAACGCCGGGGGCTCTCGTTCGATTACAACCACGTACGGTCTGGGAGAGCTGAATCTAGCGCGTATCGGGCCTCTTCAGATTGGCGTGACGGCACTCGGTGCTCTGGAGTCGGATCCACTTGGCCAACGCAGTCCCAATCCGTTCAATGTGAACCTCTTTCTTCAGAACGACAATTCTACAGAAGCTGATACCGTTACAAACATATCCGGACGTCTGCATGTGCCGGCTGGTCTCGTGGTTACCGACGGTGATTCCACCAGACTGTTCGCCGATCTGCTACCAGGAGAGTCGTTTCAGACGACGTGGGAAGTCTTCGCCGAAGATTCAACCGTCGGTACACTGCCCTATAACCTGGAGATTATGACCGATGACGGTAGCGAGACCATAGCGCTCTCTGTGGTTGTGCCGAAACTTGAAGACCTGGGTGCCATTTCCGGAATTGTCAGCCGCGCGGACAATGGGCTTCCCATTGAGGGGGCCGCCGTGACGAGTACTTTCGGCCAGACCGGTACCTCCGACGAAAATGGTATTTATGTAGTGCCGAGATTGGAAGCCGGTAGTGGCTATTCCGTGACCGCCACCGCAGCGGGCTTCATTCCCATCTCAGTTGACAGCATTACCGTG
>JABIQT010001130.1 GCA_018667995.1 Candidatus Latescibacterota bacterium | reverse complement strand
CTCAGCACTGTGGGCGTTGTCGTGGGCGTCGCGTGCAAATGAAAGGATATCTTTGACCTCATTATCCAGGTCAAAGGCTTCCTGACTCAGTCCTATTTCTTGAGCTAGTGATCGGTCTGCTTTGGGGGGCTTTTCAGGAACACGTCCGCGTTTCTTCCCACTCACGTACGCCGTGGAGACATGAATCAGAACGGCCTTACGGCAGGCTTTAGCGAATTCCATGACACGTTTCGCTCCGAGCGCGTTCAGTTTCAAGGCGTAGTCGACTTCTTCATCGAATGACACCGATGCCGCACAAGCGATTACTATGTCGACTTCGTCTGTCAATCGGGCATAGACATCAGGATCGATGCCGAGATGGTCCAGCGTAAGATCGCCGGCTACTGGTACCGTTTTCTCTCGTAGCAGTTCTATAAGCCGGTCTCCGTGGATCGAGCGGAGTCGGTCGAATACGGACGATCCGAAGATTTCGGTCTCTGTACGCTCCTCAACCGAAAGGACCGTGCCGTTCTTCAATCGCTTGGGTCGAATACACGCAAGGTACACCCGCTTGACGTCCGGAGCCTGGCGGAACAGCTTCTCGACAATGCCTTTTGCAAGAAAGCCGGTCGTACCAGTAACAAGCAGTGTTTTTCCACTCAGATGGTTCGCAATTCCACTCATATTGGCTGCATCACCGTTCGAACCTCCGTGGCATTCGGAAGATTCGAAATTCCCATTTAAATCGTTAATTTATAGATACATCGAGGTGCGCCATATTTTGTGCGATTGGCGCCGTCAAGTCAAGCCATATTTCAGTCTGATGCTGAGACTCGGAATCCCCTGAACTACGACTTGTGGGGGCATTGGCTATTATCTGGTGTGTGGCTGGACATAGCCTCTGCGATGGTAGTAACGGCAGAGGATACGAGGAGGTCGAGAGGATGCCTTGAAGTGCGTGCCGTCACAACATGCGGTTCAATTTGATTGTGTGCCTGGCCACGGCCAAAGTAGGGGCCACTACGCCGGAGGCTTCTCCATAAGATCCTTGAAATAGTCTACCCAGGGAATGGGTGTTGGATTTACACGATTCAGCACGGCCTGGTAGAAGCTGGCGAAGCCGCCAAGTAGCAGCATGTCGAAGGCTTGGGCCAAATGCGTTTTGCCCTGTGGATGAATCACATGCGTGGCTACATTCTGTTCATCGAGGACGCGTCTGGTTATTTCGTACCGCCTCTGCACCCGATCGTCATATAGCTCTGATTCGATCAAGACCGCGAGAAGCCTCTTGCTTACTGCCTCAGGACCGGACAGTCCCTCAAGAAGGTGATGGTTTAGCTCAGGTATCTGGAACCAGGTTGCCATATTTTTGGCATTCTCATTCCACTGGTTGGCGAGAATATGGGCGTTGCCGGAAAGATGTTCTGAGGCGATAATTATCGGTGCTTTCAGCCGCGCCCGATTGGCTAACTCCAAGGCTGGGTTCCCGTCGCCGAGATGGGCATATACAGCCAGCGATGCCCTGAGAGAAGCTAGAGCATTCTCCATGTCCTCATCAGTGAGGTCTATAAAGCCCAGCTGACGAAATATGCCAATCTGGTAAGTCGCCGCGTAACCGATTCCGATGCGTGGCTGATCGCAGGGATTGTGTTCGCTCTTGAAAACTACCGCTGGTATCCGTTCTTCGGCTGCCATGTCGGCCAGTCTGCCTCCGGTGGTTAGTGCCACCATGGGACAGCGGATACTTCTCGCCTGCTTCGCTGCTGCTATCACCTCCTCCGTCCCTCCGGAATAGCTCGACAGGAGAATCAGCGTGTCCCGGTTCACCCATGCCGGCAGTTTGTAATCGGACACGATCGTAACGGGTACCTTAAGCTGGTCGCGGAACACACTCTGAATGAGGTGCGAAGGAATGGCTGAACCACCCATGCCGGCAACCACCACATGGTTTACGTGTCGGCAGGAATCGGGAAAGGCTCGATCACAGATGTCGGTCCACGCGGCACCGATCTGATCTGGGATACTACCCACCGAATTG
>JABIQT010000967.1 GCA_018667995.1 Candidatus Latescibacterota bacterium | reverse complement strand
TAAGCAAAGTTGCCCATGATTAGCATAACCAGAAAGCCGATGACAACCCCAAGGATCGGAGCTCTCAAGAAACGTTTCAGTTCACTTTGGGTCTTGTCCAGATCGAATCGTTTTAGTAGATGCATGTTCAGCTTCATACTCTTGTCCAGTTTCGCGTCGTAGTCGCGCCATACGTTCCTCAAATCATCCAATTCCACGATTCGGCTCCTTTTTGACTGACTCGAATTTCTGTCTCAACGCCACTTTTATCCTGCTGATCTTAGTGGCTACGTTGGTCTGGGATATGCCCAGGATGTTGGCTATCTCGGCATATCCCCGATCATCAAGATATAGCAACATCAGTGCCTTGTTCAACTCGCTCAGATCATCGATAAACTGGTACAGCAATTGAATATCATGATCGGATTCCTGCTCATTCCACTGATGGTCGCTAAAGCTAAGGAATACATCCCGTACTTCCCCTGCTGTCTTGCTCCTTCGGATTTCTCGTCTATGGGCGGAAATAGCGACATTGAGCGCAATCCGATAGATCCACGTAGACAGTTTCTGCCGGTCATCATAGCGAGCTGAGGATCGCCACAACTGGATTATGATCTCCTGTGCCAGGTCCTCCCGGTCCTCCGCATCTCGGCAATAAGCACGACACACTTTGAAGATGAGTTTCTTGTTTTCGATGACAAGTGTGAGGAATTGATCTCTATCCATTTACCTGGCTCTGGGTTTGAACTGTTGATCCGCTCGCAACGAGATTTCATGCTATTATTCGCACAGGATCACGATTAATCACAGGAGGATCAAAAAAACCCTCCAGGCGGATGTAGAGCAGGAGGGCACTGAGACGTGAAGGGGGCATGCTTCGGGACATATTTGGGGCCCGGGAGCGGGGGGCGGCCGCGCCACGTCCGGGCACTATAGCGCAGAGAATGGACTTTCGACTTTTATACGGCAGCGACACTTTCTTTACGGGCAACGATATTCTACAGCTCTTTCGCTGCAGCGATAAATGCTTCATTATCCTCGGGCAGCCCAACTGACACACGTATAAAAGTCGGCATATCCCAGCGTGAACCGGAGGTGGTAAGGATATTTCTGGACAAGAGATGTTCAAAAAGCGGGCCGGCATCGGCACTGGTATCGGCCAGGACGAAATTGCACTCACCGTCAATCGGTTTCCATCCCATCGCCGACATTTCCCGGACCAGAAAATCTCGACCCGTGCTGTTTACCATGCGAGATTCCTGAAGGTGCTCCACATCCGCAAGGGCAGCGACTGCGCCGGCGATACTATTGGAGTGCATACCCAGCGGTCCCAGCGTATAGCTACTTATCTTCCGAATGACATCGGGATGGGCGACCCCATAGCCTACGCGCAGACCAGCGATACCATAGGCCTTGGAGAAGGTGCGTGTGACCAACACGTTTGGACGAGACAACGATAGGCTGATGGCATCCTGGTAACCCGGATCCCGGACGAAGTGAATATAGGCTTCATCGATCACGATTAACACCCTCGGGTCTATTTCGTCCGCAAATGCCGCCAAATCAGCATGACTCAGAAGTGTCCCGGTGGGATTGTTGGGATTGCACAGCGAAATGATCCGGGTCTCCGGTGTAACGGCGCGCTTCATCTCCTCGAGATTAACGCGATGATCGCCAGTCAGCGATACCCGGCTCACGGAGACGCGCTCACCCAGTTTGTTTCCCGCGCCAGCTATCTCCTCATATGAAGGATTGGCCTGTACCAAGTGTCCCCCATCAAGCAGATAGGCCCACGCAGCTGCACGGAGCACCTCTGTGGAACCTATACCAGTAACCACTTTGCTGTCGCTGATGAAAGTGGTATTGAGTCCGGCCCAGCCCGTACCCTCACTTGTATCAACGGGGATGTTGTGGAAACGGTGGATGGCTAGCGGGAGATCCGGTTGATAGGGATACCAATTCAGCCCCTTCAACTGTGCTGAAACGGCGTCAATCGCCTTGGGAGACGGCCCAATAGGATTTTCATTGCCCCCCATCCGACGTACGCCTCCTACGGGCCCCGCCTCCTCACCGGCGATCATAAGTGACACGGCCAATCGCGGGTCAAGAACAGTGAGTCCGGCAACTCCTGCACCTACACCTTGTAGAAAATGTCTGCGTGACAGTCCGTGGTCACTCTGATGAGGCATCTTGCCGCTCCCGTATGATATACAATCGTTCATGGATTTGCTGATGTAATTATGCTATTAGAGTACCGCATAGCTGTCAACCGTAAAACCGTTTTTTAGTTGACTTTACGTAGTCCGTTACATATTGTTGATCTGTCCTTCGAGCGCCCATCTGCAAGGCCTATTGAGCGCGCCCGATCGTTCCAAAACCTTCCATCAAATCCATGCCATTATCATCCACAAATACGTCCAGATTTCTTATTGAAGCT
>JABIQT010001128.1 GCA_018667995.1 Candidatus Latescibacterota bacterium | reverse complement strand
TCCTCGATCAGCTGCAACAGACCCTACAACAGGTCTTGATGGATGAGACGAACATATTGATCGTTCCTGGCCCCGTGAAGGGTCGGATCTCCATGGACCATGCTCTGCTTGAGCAACTCATTCTTATCCTTACCTCAGAGGCCCGCGATGTGTTGGCCACCGGTGGCATCGTAACATTCCGAACCACTACCGTGTCTCCTCAATCGTCTGGGTCTTCCTTTCCGGAAAGTGTCCGCCTCGAGATCAGCGTGACCAGCACGGCCGCGATCAGTCCGGGCAGGGGCACCGGAGTAGAAACGGTTCAGCGAATCTTAAAGGAGCACGGCGGCTTACTTGAGACGGCCGATCCTGCGAATGATGGCATTTTGTTCCGTGCCTACTTCCCGGTCGTTGAGTAACCGATCGGCAGCAAGTGGTCTCAGGACCAGCGATTAACGCGCGAGGTGAACTGATGGACCCACAAGTTGACATTCCCCCGACACTGGACTGGGTCGCCATGGCAATAAGCCTCCTCGGCGGCCTGGCGTTCTTTATGTACGGCATGCAGAAAATGACCGACGGATTGAAGGTCATTGCCGGGGATCGAATGAGAACGATCCTGAGTACTCTCACAACCAATAGATTCACGGGAGTCCTGACGGGTGCCCTCGTCACTGCTGTAATTCAGTCGTCCTCCATAACAGCCGTCCTGATCGTTGGCTTCGTCTCCGCCGGCGTCATGAGTCTGACGCAGTCTGTAGGCGTGATCATGGGGGCCAATATCGGTACGACGGTTACCGCACAGATCATTGCCTTCAAAGTTACAAAGTACGCGCTGGTACTT
Source organism: Candidatus Latescibacterota bacterium (assembly GCA_018667995.1). Classification (GTDB taxonomy): domain Bacteria; phylum JAAXHH01; class JAAXHH01; order JAAXHH01; family JABIQT01; genus JABIQT01. The sequence goes on along the minus strand of JABIQT010001128.1, from coordinate 1,436 downwards.
GTCATCATCGGCTTCGCAGGGCTTTTCGTTATGCCTCAGCCGAGAATCAAACAGCTCGGATCCGTCATACTAGGACTTGGTCTCATATTCTACGGTATGGACCTCATGAGTGTAGCAGCCCATCCCCTGCGTACTTATCCGCCATTTATCAATATGATGCAGGACATGACACATCCCATTTGGGGTATCTTGATAGGTATGATTTTCACAGCGATTGTACAGAGTTCATCCGCCACGACGGGAATAGTCATTGTACTATCCGGCCAGGGATTGATCACGCTGGAAGCGGGTATCGCTCTTATTTTCGGAGCCAACATCGGTACGTGCATTACGTCGTACCTATCTGCCCTGGGCAAGCCTAGAGAAGCCATGCAGGCTGCCGGTGTACACGTTATTTTTAATATCCTGGGCGTCCTTCTGTGGATAGCGTTGATACCGTCTCTTGCCGAGTGGGTTCGTTCCTTCTCACCCATCGCACAGGATCTGGTCGGCACCGCGAGACTGGCAGCTGAGGCGCCTCGACAGATTGCAAACGCCCATACCGTGTTCAACATAGCAAACACCTTGATTTTTATAGGACTTGCCGGATCCTTCGCCCGGGTAGTGAAATGGGTCTTCCCCGATCTTCCAACACCGCCCGTCAGCGGACACGCTCCTCAGTATCTTGACGACGTCTATCTTGAAACGCCTGGTATGGCATTGGACCGTGTAAGAATGGAAATGGGGCATCTTGGAAAGCTGACTCAGTCACTGCTCCGTCAGGCGCCCGGCATGGCGCTGCAGGGCAACGAGCAACAGATGACGGACTTGATCAAACAGCGAGCGGAAACGGCAGCACTGTATCTATCGGTGATGGACTACATGGAACGATTGACACTGAAAGATTTGTCCAGGGAACAATCAAGCCAAATGCGCGACCTGGTCTCGATTTCAAACTACCTCGACAGTATCGCCGACACTATAGAGAACAACATCCTCGCCCTGGGTGATTCCCGCCTTCAGCAGAACCTGCAGATCGAAATGGAAGGCGCCATGGCCATTCAGCCATGCACGGATCACGTTGTCAATGCCCTAGGAGATGCCTTGCATGCCCTGGTAGAATCCGACGTATCCCTCGCCGAGGATGTGATTAACCGTAAGGACCGCATGAAAGAACTGGCCTCCGCAGCCATCGAAACAGTGGGGTTAGAGCTATCGTCTGGTACCACGGGCCGGTTGGCCGTTCTGGCAATTGAGACAGAATTGGTAGAGTTGCTTAAACACCTGTTCTATTTCTCCAGACGTATTGCCAGAGGAGCGGTATCGTGCCACAGACATGATGAGTCGTCCTCCGAGCCCAATGAGGTTACTGCAGACGAGGAATGACGCATCATGAACATCCCGCTGCTGGCCGATGTAGTTGTTATTTTCGCCCTTTCGTGCGTGGTTCTGCTGAT
>JABIQT010000941.1 GCA_018667995.1 Candidatus Latescibacterota bacterium | reverse complement strand
CATCTCGGCCGTCTAAACTCACTGTACCGGAAACCGATGGCCGTTGACCGGTAAGTGCCTCGGCCAGCTCCTTCTGCCCATTTCCATCGACTCCAGCCAATCCAAGAATCTCTCCGGCGGTAATGTCCAGAGAAACATTGGTCACGGCACCTTGTCCACGATCGTCATCTACATTGAGGGCATTGACAGATACGACGATCCTGTTGGATCTTTCATCAGTCTTACGTCTCATTTCCTTCAGACTTCCACCGATCATCATGCCGGTCAACGCGTCAGCAGACGTATCGGTTGTCTTCACAGTAGCAACCACCCGGCCCCTGCGCAGCACCGTGACACGGTCACACAGATCAAGCATCTCCTGAAGTTTATGACTGATAAAGACGATAGACCTGCCACCATCACTCAGGTGCCGCAGCGCAGTAAAGAGCCCAACTGTCTCTTGAGGGGACAGCACGGCGGTCGGTTCGTCAAGGATGAGTGCCCTGCCACCATGTCTCAGAGCCTTGATGATTTCTACCTGCTGCTGTTTGCTGACGGAAAGTTCTCGGACGATACGATCAGGATCAACATCGTAGCCGGCATGCCTTGCGAAGGTTCGTATCTCATCGCTGAAACTACGTGGCTTTAACCACCAACCATCAGCACGTGCTTCGCCCAGAATGATATTCTCGGCAATGGTCAATGCTGGCGCTAGCGTATAGTGCTGATGGATCATACCGATGCCGAGAGAGATGGCAACGCGAGGCGAAGATATGGACACCGGTTCATCGTCTATGGTAATCTCGCCACGATCAGGCTGATGTAGTCCGTAGAGCGCATTCATCAACGTGGTCTTGCCGGCACCGTTCTCGCCCAGAATTCCATGTATTTCACCGGGACGAAACTCGATTCCCACATCTTCGAGTGCGACGGTTCCCGCAAATCTCTTACAGATACCGCGCATGGAAATACGCACGTTTCAAAACCCCCTGGGTACAGTCAATTCCCCCGACCGGATCTTGCCCTCCGACTCGGCCACAGCGTCCCAAACTTCGATTGGCACACGATCACGAAGCTTAGAGTTGATGACCAATGTTACCACATTTTCGGCCATTCCCAGACGCCTGATACTTGGAGAAAAAGATCCATTCTGGACTTCACGGGCGACCGTAAGCATGGCAGTTGGTATGCTCAGTACGGCACTGGCCAGAATCACATCGGGCGCGATGTCGTTCTGGTTCTTGTTAGAACCGAATACGAATACGGAACCCCGCTCTTGTGCAGCCTGAAATACCCCGAGGCCCGCAGCATCCGCATTGTGAAAAATGAAATCGATGCCTTGATCCATGAGCGCGAGAGTGGCCTCTTTCGCCGCGCCCGCATCTTCCCAATTGCCTATATATGAGACGACCACACTGATTTCAGGATCGACGGATCGAGCTCCGGCAGCGAAAGCGTCAAAGCTGCTTTTCACCGAGGGGATCTCTATGCCACCGACGGCACCGATTTTCCTGGACTTGCTCTGGTATGCCGAGATCATTCCCAAAAGATAGGTGGCTTGTTCAATCTCGAATACGATAGGGGCGACATTGTCGCGTACGGTGGTTCCTGATGAGGTAATAAAGACACTGCCGGGGAACGACTCTGATACCGTCGCAGCTGCGTCCTGAAATTCAAATCCATGGCCAAATATCAGATCGTAACCAGCGCCTGCGTAATCCCGAAATCCCTGTTCAAAGTCAGCCGGAGTGCGCGTCTCTATTTGGCTGACCTCTGCCCCTATAGTGGTGCCGATCAGTTGCAGTCCTTCGTAGGCACTGGCGTTCCATCCGGCATCGCTAACTGGTCCGGGGGTCAGCAGGGCGACCTTGAAAGCATCCGATGAGTCTTCCGCGGAATTCCCACACGATTGAACCATGAAGAGCAGTAGTAGCAAGCTTATCGATAAGTAACTGAAAGTTATTCTGTTGGCGTCCTTCGATAGCCTCTTTAACATGGCACTGGTATTCTGGTACACGCTCAAAGGGCTTTCACGGCTTCACCGGTAACGGCTATCACCGCCTCTTCGATTGATCCTTGGAAAACTACCCCTGACGCGTTTTTGTGACCACCGCCGCCCAGATTGGAGGCTACTTTGTTAACATCCTTGTTGCCTCTGGAGCGCAGACTGATACGAACCTTATTGTCCGGGGCCTCTACGAAGATTATCCCAATCTCCACGCCGGCGATCGTCATTGCCGCGTCTACAAATCCGCTCGTATCTTCTGGTCTCGTGCCCGCGTCCGCGATCATATCTCGGGTTACGGTCAACCAGGAAACTTGCCCATTTCCGGCAAATGAGATTCCCGATAGCACCTTTCCCATCAATCGTGTTCTGGCTTCAGAATTCTGGTTGTATACAAGATCGTAGACCGTGGCGGGTTCCACACCGGCATCAAGCAAGCTCGAAGTAATCCGGTGAGCCACAGGGGAGGTGTTCGCAAAGCGAAATGATCCCGTGTCAGTCAGAATTCCAGTATAGAGACCGTCGGCCGCCCTCCGGGAAAGGGGTCCGCCTAGTGATGTAATTAGATCATAAATCAGTTCCGCTGTTGAGCAGGCGGATGTGTCCACAACGGTGATTGGTGTAATTTCCTCTCGATACGGGTGGTGGTCGATCACAGCTTTAACGGCCGCCGCATCACGAATGATTTCTCCAATGCTCCCAAGTCGCTCCCATCCATTCACATCCACAATGAAGACCGCATCCGCCGATGTGATATGGTGGTGGTCCTCCTCCGTCGCTGGTGAAATCATATCTCCACCTGGATCCAGCCAACGGTACACCATCGGTGCCTCGTCGCTGGTCATAACAACGGCCTCTTTACCCCGTGCCCTCAAAAACTCACACAGGGCCAAAGCCGAACCAATTGAATCACCATCTGGATTCACATGACTGGTGACCACAAATTTCTGGTTCGCGTCTATAACACGCTCAATCTCGGTCCACATAGTACATCTCCTGAGTTAAGGGCGACACCGTCAACAGCCAAACAGCGTCGATCCTTGATCCTTCATCTCATCGTTAGCCCATCGTCAACCACAAGACCTGCCCCGTCACGAATGATGCCGAGGCAATGAAACCACTCTTCAAGTCTGCTGAGTCGTCCAACAAAGGTTCGCCTGGGCACTCCGCCCCGCGAAGTCTCGTTATGATGTCAACTCATGCCGGTCCCGGCCATCAATCCCGGCGCTACCATATTGATAATGACGCCATCCGTTCCGATGTCTCGTGCCTGACTTCTCTAAAAGACCGGCAGGCTCTCGTTCGCTGAGGTGTGGCCATGGTAGGCCAACTCTGGCGCCCGTAACAAGCGCAACGCGACCGCGCAAGCTCACTGTGATCCTTCCATCAGCTTGTGAGCCTCGTCGCAGAAATGACAGGCTGCGCCCAGTCCCACAATTCCAGCTACATTGAGAGTACCGGATCTTCGCCCTCTCTCCTGCCCACCACCATCGATCAAGGGGGCAAGACGGACCATCGGCTTCCGGGCTCGAACGTAAAGTGCGCTTATTCCCGGGGGACCGGCCAGTTTTCGACTGTCCAGTGTGAGCAGGTCAATGTGAGCATCTTCAACACTGATATGACGCCGAATCAAAATGTCAGCGGTGCTGACATGAAACAGGACGCCCCGCTCCCTGCATAATTGCCCGACCGTTCTCAGGTGAGCCGAAAGATCCTCAGTATCGGATTCAATGGCCAGTGAATACAGGACCGTGTTTCCTCTGGCAACCTTTCTGAATGATTCAAAATCTGGAACCCCGGTTTGGTCCAAAGGGATCAAGCCCAGTTCGATTTCTTCATTGTCTTCTGCTATTTCACGCATGTGACGGAGATAGCATTCGGAGCCCGATGCCAGCACGTGTTGCCCACGATCTGTATATGCTGTCGCCACACCAAGAACCGCAAGCCGGTCCGACTCCAAATGGCTACTCGTAAAAACCACCTCACGACCACTTCGCGCTCCTATGGCCGCGGCGATCTGATCTCTTGCACGGTCGCACGCATCCTGCGCCGCCCATCCGAAGGAGTGGTTGAGGCTGGCGGCATTTCCAAACAGTTCGGTGAGGTAAGGCATCATCTCATCAAGGACGCGTGGATCTGTAGACTCAGGAACCCGATTTGCAAGCGAACTATTACTAGCAGGCATGTCCTATCCACCTCGAAATACCTCAATAATCTCAACTTCGCAAAGATTTTGAACATATGCATTCGTGAAACATGATGTCAAGCCATATCTGGCCATAACACATAGGTCTTGCTTCATGTTAGGGACGGTGATTTTCAGCCATATCAGCCTCATAGTTGACTTGAATATTGACAGGAATTAGGGTATCGGGTATTGTTCCCCTTAACCAATTTCAACGGAGTATCCTTTGCAGTCAATCGTAGTATTCGCAAAATCCCCCACCCCCGGGACTGTTAAAACCCGTCTGTCTCCATTTCTGACATCACGTGAGGCTGCGGAACTCTATCGCGCCTTTGTCCAGGACACGCTAAACACGGCTCGGTCAGTGGCCAATACGCAAACAAGCGTCGCATACAGCCCCGCCGATGCCGAGCCGGTACTCCGAGAGATTATAGGATCTCCTACCGTATCGTGGTTTGCGCAATCGGGAGAGTCGCTTGGGGATCGACTCCTGCGCGCCTTTCGTAATACTTTGGTGAACGACACAATGGGCGTTGTCACCGTAGGGAGCGATTGCCCGGCATTACCACAGCACATCTTCGAGCAGGCCTTTGATGGACTAAGAGAACATGACGTTGTATTGGGACCAGCCACGGACGGAGGCTACTACCTTATTGGTCTGAAAAATCAACGCACCCACAACGACAGATACATTGATTTATTTAGAGATATTAGTTGGAGCACCGATTTGGTTTACCCACAGACTATACGGGCGGCAACTACAGCAGGCCTGAGTCTACTTGAGCTACCTGAATGGTCCGATGTGGATCAGGCAAAGGACTTGCTCAATCTTCGCCAGACAATCGCCTCCATCCGCGACGCCGGAGATCGTTATACCGGGGCCAATTCTGAGGTAATCCTGATGTCCATGTCAGAACGGTTAGACCGACTGCAAGATGAAGCATAAGCCTAGGGTGCATGCGCCTATGTCATCCGTTCCGGCCGTGAGTACACTCCTGCAGGACGAGAGGCTAAAGAAAATCTGCGCGACGCACGCGCGATCCAAAGTAGTCCAGACTGTACGATCACTTCTGGCGGAAATCAGATCGTCGATCAGAGAGCAGACTTCAGCACCGAAGGATATTTCGCTGCAGGCACTGGTAGACGTGGTCTGTTCTCGGATTCTCGAGGCAGCGCAGGACGAGGCCTCCTTACCCATCAACGCCTCTGGAGTCCTGTTTCAGACGAGCTACGCCAACGCAGCGGCGAATCTCCCAGTTCAGCCCTCTACGATTGATCAGGCCGTCTCGAAGCTTGCTATTGATGCCACTCCTGCAGAGACAATCTTGAGCAGGATTACGGGAGCGGAACGTACTTGCCTGTTCCGTGACTATATCGCGGGACTTTGGTTGGCCGTGAATAGTCTTTGCCCGGGTAAAGAGGTCATTATCGCGCGTGCCCAGGTTGGTACGTGGGGCAATCTGCGAGTGCTGGATCTTCTTGAGGAATGCCAGGTTCAACCTGTCGAAGTCGGTGCTACAAACAAAGTTCATATTGAAGATTATGAGATAGCTATCGGTGGAAATACGGGAGCAATCTTGTACCTTAGGCCGCAAACATATGGTTTTGAAGGGTTCTCAAAGGAAGTAGGAATAGCAGAGATCGCCACACTGGGGCGGCGATTGGGGATCCCCGTCATTTATGGGGCTGGATTGACCACGCTATCTCCGATACGCAGCGGCATCCTAAATCTTGGCCCATCCATCCGAGACGCGATCAGTTCAGGCGTTTCCATCGCCATTTGCCGGAGCGAATTTACGGGCGGTCCGCCCTGTGGCATCGTCGCAGGCGAATCTCATGCCATGGATGCCATTTTGAACAACACATTGGCATCGTACCTGGCGTCCAAAACAGATAGCCAGACTCACATGGTCAACGCCCTCGCCGGATATGACGAAGGATCAGGGGGACTCTCAAATAATGCACCTGGAAGGGCAATATTGACATCTGAGACCAGCATTCTCAACCGAATGGAGCGTGTACTGAAGGCATGCCGCGAGAGCCCTGAATTCGCATATGAAATTAGAACGACCAAGTCCATTACCCATCTGACGGAAGCACGCCTTCCTTCGGAGTCCATCCCGGGTTATAGCCTCATTATCAGTGTAAAGAACACACCCGCCAAGGGTCTTGCCAGGCGCCTCCGTGACCATGTCCCATCAGTTCTTTCTGGATGCGAAGGAAGCAATGTGTTAATCGACATGCGAACGGTCGAGGAATGGCAAATCGGGACACTAACATCTGTGCTTAAAAACACTTGTGTATAGTAGGTCAGACGCCTATATTGGGCGTTTGTCTTCAAAGAAACTGAAAAACTGCGCCAGAATCTAACCATGGCGTATGGCCAGAAATATCAAGGGGTTGAACATGACACTGCAGCAGGCGAAGGCTGACATAATTCATGTAGGCAGACGCATGTACGAACGGGGCTATGTAGCCTCGAATGATGGCAACATAAGCGTTCGTCTTTCGGAAGATCGACTACTGGTGACAATGACAGGTGTCAGCAAGGGATTTCTAACGCCTGAGCAATTGATTGTTATCGACTATGACGGAAATGTGGTCTCCGGCAGGTTCAAACCTTCATCTGAAATAAAAATGCATTTGATGGTATACCAAGAGCGATCAGACGTGAACGGGGTCGCGCACGCCCACCCACCGACGGCTACTGGCTTCTCTGTGGCGGGGATCCCATTGACGGAGTGCCTGTTGCCCGAGGTAATAGTTGCACTGGGGTCGGTTCCGATAGTGGAGTATGGTCTTCCCGGCACGATGGAACTCGTAGAACCCATTCGGAAGTTCGTGCACGACTACGACGCCTACCTCCTGGAGAACCACGGTGCCTTGACCATCGGTCCGGACGTCATCAATGCTTACCATAAAATGGAAACCATGGAGCATTTCGCCAACATTGCCCTGACGGCCCGTCTTCTGGGTAACGTAAACAGCCTGGGCAAAAAAGACGTCGACAACCTCATTGGACTTCGAGATCGCTTCGGAGTAACTACTAAAGCCGTTTGCCAACTACAGAACGGTCATAACATCAACGATCAGTCGGTCGCCGATAGCCAGCCTATCATGCCGCCGAACAAGAAGGATAGCGCTAACGAACAGCCGTCTCAGGACGAGTTGGTCCGCCTCATAACGCGTGAGGTGGTTAACCGACTTGGTGCTGGAGGCTCTGAATCCGGGGACGATGGCCAGGCCAAGATTATCCCCGTAAGGTAACCTGTCTGCAGATTTGATTCGCCCTCTACATCAGCATTCATCCGCGCGGTCTCTTAAGCATTGGTAGCTTTATTCCCATCCATGAATATCCTCATTGCCAACGTCGGAAGCACCTCGTTCAAGTTTCAGCTGTTCGATGACAGTGACTTCTCCGTGCGGGCAGGCGGCCGGCTTGAGCGCATAGGCGAGAATCAGTCGCCGGTAAGTT
>JABIQT010000437.1 GCA_018667995.1 Candidatus Latescibacterota bacterium | reverse complement strand
GTCTTCTTTTTCGATATGCCCGTGGAACCGGCCAGCGACTGAACAATACCCACGTCTTAAACTAAACCTTGGAAATAATCGCACCACCTGTATATTTCAAAAACGATCGAAGGGCGTGCCCTTCAAAAACTTCCCCCGAAAAATCAAATACACACAGCCTCATCAAGGAGCAGATCATGTTTCGACTGCTATCATTGCTGGTTGTTTCCGTTTTGCTGGTTACCATGCCGAACCGTGCTATGGCCGGGGACGAAGATGATGTAAAGGCCGCTGTTGTTGCTATGTTCGCGGCTTTGGATGCCCGGAACGCGGACGGATGGATTGATTCTCACACCGCCGACTGTACCCTATTTGCTGGGGGGCCACTGGGGGCGATGCTTGCGGATCAGAATATAGACCCTGCCGCAATGCGGACCCTCTGGGCTCAACAGAATGCGGACGGTGTCCCGGCGGCGAACACCACCGTCAGCTATCTACAAGCCACGGTTATTGGTAACATGGCGTATACCACGAGCTATCTCGGGTTTTCATTATTACCCGACGCGACAGGCCCACCAGGCAGATGGCGCAGCACAATGATCTGGGTCAAACAAGGCGGCAAATGGAAACGTGCACATTACCACAGTTCACCGCTATACCCAGGGCAATAACAGCACCTTAGCTTCACCCTCCGGGACGCCCTTCGGTCGTGTAGTCGTCCTCGGAACAACGCAGGTTTTAGAACCACGTAGGCACCGAGACGCAGCCCGCTCTGCTCGTGGAAAATCCTGCATTGCTTTGTTTTCTTTGGGTTCGTAATTCTCTGATAGAAACCTGTGCCGCAGTGCCTCGGTGATTCCTCCCCTTCCAATACCATTAGATCTTTCTTGCCCGCCACACCCTCCGCCTGTATAATATCGCACCCGATCAAAATACTATGAAGTACAACGTCAGTTTCCACTATAGTCGCTATCACGTAGCCGCGGGGGATTATAATGTCCAATTATGATGCGCAACCTACCAATCAATTCCTCTCTTCTGAGTTTGTCATCGAAGAGTTCTACCACCATGGCCTGAAGCGACTAGAGAGCCTTTCGGTACTTCAGATACTTCTGCTGGCCATGATGGCGGGTGGCTTTATCACCATGGGGGCCCTGTTCTCTGTACTGCTCGCCCAGGGAACCGAGACGGCCGGAATCAAGCTCCTGCTACAGGGACTGGGATTCTCAGCCGGTTTCTTCTTCGTAATCCTGTCCTCCGCCGTATTATTCACAGAAACGAACGTGGTACTACCGGCCACCTTGCTACAGGCCAAGCACGGTATCATGGGAACTGTACTGCGATTCTGGATTCTGACCTGGTTCGGAAATCTGGCCGGCGCCATGCTGGTTGGCTTTGTCGTTCACACGTCTCAGGTGTATCCGGCCGAGACCATGGAAGAGCTGTCTCATTTTGTGGACAAGAAGATGTACTACGCGGGCGTTGGGACTACAACCGCCTGGTTTCAGGCCATGCTGTCCGGCACCGTTGCCAACTGGCTGGTAGGCATGGCGGCCTTCTTTGCGACCATGGGACGGACGATCATCGGCAAATACATTCCCGTCTTTCTCGCCGTCACCCTATTCGTTGCTGGTAACTTTCAGCACAGCCCCGCCAACATGGGCTATTTCTCCTTGATCATGCCCGGTGGTGACGGCCCAGGATGGATAACAGCCATGCTGTGGAACATCATCCCCGTGGGCATCGGTAACATGATCGGCGGCGCCGGACTCGTTGCACTGCCCTTCTGGTATGCGTTGAAGCCTGGGAAAGATAAGTCGGTGGATTGAATGATAAAGACGGTTTTACCACTAAGACACTAAGGCACAAAGCAGGACGGGTAAAAGCGGCAGGACGGCAGATTCAATCATTCACCCGTGAAAAACGCAAACCTTTGTGACTTAGTGTCTTTGTGGTGCACCTTAGATAACCCACCAGCAAGGAAACGTGTATATGAAGAACAGCTTCGAGATGGGACCGGAAGGATGGTGCTCCTATGATTACCACGCCAGTATGGTCTCCGGTGGAACAAACGTATTCATTCTGGCAGTTTACGATAAAAACGGTGGCCCGGGTGGCACAGGTTGCATCTGGTCCGATCATACGCGTTGGAGTGCCGATACCCCTGAAAAACCACTCTCGATTCTACCGTTTCTTTTCTATCGCAGCTGGACTAATACGGAACCGGTAGATCTACGCGGCGCCGAACTCTCCGTCTATTTGCGGGGAGACGACTTGATACCCGATGGCGCGCAATGTCAGTTCTGGGTCCACGGTTCCGGTGGTCGCTGGCACATGAATAGTCATCCACTGGACATCTCGGACAATACGTGGGCGGCTGAGCCAAACAAGGTAACGCTCGTCAACGATGAAACCGCCTGGCATCATAGCTGGCCCCAGGACCGGGACAACCCCAGTCGCCTCAATGACATCCTCGGTCAAGCCCACAGCTACGGCTTTTCATTCACAGGGTTTTCCGCCGAGGTCACGGGCCGCCTCTCCATGGCAGACTTTGAAATCCGTACCGCAGAATAGGAACTTAGCCGGTTCAGTCAGGCCGCGCGATCTCTGCTGGCCGATGCATTCTCTCTATCAGGCAATCATTTTGTAACCTCATCAGACCACATGTTCCTGGAGACCATATGAAACGCTTAATTCTCTCACTTTTATTCTGTGCATTCTCGACCGGGCCCGTTTTCTCCCAGCAGGACTTCAGCACCGTGCAGATCGTCACGCACAAGGTGGGCGGCAATGTCCACTATCTTGAAGGATCGGGCGGTAACATCGGCGTCTCTGTAGGTTCCGACGGTGTCTTGATCGTGGATGATCAGTATCTGCCACTCGCCGATAAGATCAATACCGCTTTGGGCAATCTGAAATCAGGTGATCTCAAGTTTGTTCTCAACACCCATCACCATGGCGACCACACCGGTGGCAATCCATATTTCGGCAAGATGGCGACCATCGTCGCCCACCAGAACGTGCTGGATCGGGTATCAAAGGGCGACAACGCCATCGACAAAGCCGGTTGGCCCGTAATCACCTATGATCGGTCCGCTTCCGTGCATTTCAACGGAGAGCAGATTGAGCTGGTTCACTATTCTCGCGGTCACACGGACGGCGACGCCATTGTCTACTTCAAAGGCTCCAACGTGGTACACATGGGCGAC
>JABIQT010001059.1 GCA_018667995.1 Candidatus Latescibacterota bacterium | reverse complement strand
TCAGCATTGAGGCGTTGATGTAAAGACTCATCAAAAGCGTTATCTGGCGAAGAGGACGCGAGACTATGCACTGCCACGACCGTACGTTGCATGTCCGTCAGTTTTTCATGACACCGGTGACATGCGCTTAAGTGAAAGCGCAAGGCATCCCGCGCCTCCAAAGCCAGATCGTCTTCAATGTAGTCGGAGAATTGTGCCTCGTAGTCAAGACAACTCACAATAGATCCCCTGCATTCTGTGTTTAGAGAACTACTTCCCATTGTCGCAACGTCTCTTGGAGACGGAGTCGCGCACGATTTACTCTCGATTTTACCGTACCTGTCGGACACTCCAGAATATCGCTAATCTGCTCATATGAGAGCTCCTGGATATCCCTCAGCACAATCACGGTTCGGTATTTCACCGGCAACTGATCGATCGCTTTCTGGATGGACCTTCCCATCTCACTGTGGGCCAGGTCCTCCTCTGGACTGAAAGAGTGATCCGGCAGGTCGAACCCTTCGTTTGTACTTTCGTCGTTGTTTTTTGAGGTCGAGCTGTTGATTGAGAAAAACTGACGGCGTTTCCTCTTTCGCAATTCGCTTCGCGCCAGATTCAGTGCAATAGTATATATCCAAGTCGAGAAGTTTGAGGTGGCTTGGTATCGGTGTCGATTATTAAACACCCGCAAGAAGGTCTCTTGCACCAGATCCTCAGCCATTTCACTGCTATGCACCATGCGATAAACACAGTTGTAGAGTCTGCCTTTATAGCGACTCACAATAACGTCAAATGCGCTGAACTCATCTCTTTTTACTTGTTCGAATACAGCCTCATCTGAGGCCCTCGACGGATCAAGGTAATCAGGCTGACGCTCAGCCGTTGATGCATGCGTGTGCATGAAGTTAGCCATATTTGAGCCCTCCCAACCGTGTTACACGGCTTCGGGTTCAACGAGTTCCAATAAAATCCGCTCTCATAATATACATTTAACACGGAGCGGTGTCAAAGGACAGCGAAAGACTACTTACTCCCTTCAACATAAGCAATTCTGTACTTACAAAATATGATCAGGATCACACGAGTCTTCGGCGATATTACAAAAACGTCTTCTGACAGATAGTGCCCGCAGATCCAACTGAGATCAATCGGGGGCCGTGTAGACTGGTCGAGGAGCAGAAGCGTTACACGAAGGCCGGGGATAGCAAGACCGTATTGCAGCATTTCCACGAGGGGGAATTTCCATCGAAGATGTAGATATCTCTGAAAAATAAAGAGTAATATCTCAGCCTATCCCAGCCTGCCTCGGGCTCTGATTCATGGTGAGCTTGTTCTTCCACTGTCAGCTTCGCATATCCTAAAATCAGTTTGCTCGCAAGGTCCGTCCACAACCGATCCCTTTATGGCTCCTCAGTATACTCGTGCGAATCATGAATTGTATACTGATAACCCTGTTCGGTAAGAAACAACTGCCGATTTACCGCGTACTCTTGATCCAGCGAGTTTCGTGATATCACCGAATAAAATGTGGCGATAGAATTATCAGACTTGGGCCGAAGAATGCGTCCCAAACGCTGCGCTTCCTCCTGTCGAGACCCGAAGGTCCCTGACACCTGAATCGCCACATTCGCATCCGGAAGATCGATGGCAAAGTTCGCGACCTTCGAGACAACCAGTTGTTTTATAGCCCCAGTACGAAATGCGTCATATAGATGGAGTCGTTCATCCAACGGTGTGGCACCAGTTATTAGTGGGATGTCGAAGGCCTTTGCTATATCCTTGAGCTGTCGGATGTATTGGCCGATAACAAGCACCTGATCCTCAGGGTGGCGTTTCAACAGGGCACGAATTACCGTGATTTTCTCCGGGTTCTCGGATGCGAGTCGGAATTTCTCACGCCGATTCGCGAGAGCATACTCCATCCGAGCTTCATCCGGGATGTCCAGCCGGATCTCGCGGCAATGTGCAACGGCTATCCATCCTTGCCGCTCCAGAAGTTTCCAGGGCATATCGTACCGTTTTGGACCGATCAGACTGAACACATCTTCTTCGCGACCGTCTTCGCGAACGAGAGTAGCGGTGAGTCCGAGTCTTCGCCGGGCCTGGATTTCTGAAGTGATTCTGAATACGGGGGCGGGGAGTAGATGCACCTCGTCATACACGATCAACCCCCAGCCTTTTTCATCAAACAATCCGAAATGGAGAAACTCATCCTCTTTGCTCTTCCGATACGTAAGGATCTGATACGTAGCCAACGTTACCGGTCGAATCAATTTCTCCTCGCCTGAATATTCGCCGATTTCATCGGAAGTAAGGCTAGTCTTATCCAACAACTCAGACCGCCACTGCCTCAGCGCCACTGTGTTGGCGGTGAGAATCAGGGCTTGACACTGAAGTGTTGCGAGAACACCGAGGGCAACAACAGTCTTACCAGCCCCACAGGGCAGTACGATAACGCCACTGCCGCCACGAGGTCCCCCGTCCAGATGGAACGAGCGAACCGCCGACCTTTGATAATCGCGCATTTCAAAAGGCTTCCCGCCAGTGGTTTCTTTACGCATTTCTACCGCAAGTGGCGTTCCCGTGACATAACCCGCGAGATCCTCGACGGGGAATCCGAGCTTTATCAACGCCTGTTTGATATGGCCACGGTATTGTCCACCAATATGTAGACTGTGGGAATCGAGCCTCCCCACCAGGAAAGGCTGGACGGACTTGTGAGCACCGATTTCTGCGATCAGGATCGCATCCTCGGATTCCAACACCAGGAGCTCCTCGCGTTTCACCAATCGAACCTGACCATATCTTTCTATGAACTCGGTAATCTCGCGACTGATATTCTGAGGAATTTCATACTTACTTAAATCGCCTAGAGATTCCAGGATTTGCTCGGCCTGAAGGCCTGCCGCGGCTGCATTCCAGAGGGAGAGCGGCGAGATCCTGTAGGTATGAATGTGTTCCGGAGATTTTTCCAATTCAGCAAACCGAGCAAGGGAGTCACGAGCATCTTCGTAGGATGGATGATCGACCTCCAATAAGACTGTTCGGTCACTTTGCACAATTAAAGGGTTCTGAGGGTTGTTCACTACCGCTCCCGCTGTTCGTGATCTTCTATTCTCATGACTTTATCGACAGCTTCTAACACAGATTCTACACTAATACTATTCATGCAATCGTAGTATTCGCATTTCAATCCGATGCAAGCTGGGCAAGCCGGAACATTAGGCTTTAGCACTGTATGCCCTTCGCCACAGGGCCCCCACCGCGTGGGACTGCAAGGCACTATTGGGCAGAAGAGGGAAACCGTTGGGGTGCCGACAGCAGCGGATAGATGCATGGGGCCCGTACTGTTGGCCACACATAGCCTGCTACTCTTCAATATCGCGGCCAATTCTTTTATACTCGTGTTGCCGGCAAGCGTTGATGATACCGTACTCATTCTTCCTTGAATGGATTTGATCAACTCGACTTCATGACGACCACCGGTAAATAATACCTGTCCCAATCCATCGCTATTGATACGATCGCCCAATGCCGCAAAATGGCTACCGGGCCAGTCGCGAGCTGACCCACCACTGCCCGGATGAAGTACAACGAATGGGGCGTCTTCGTCGAGATCGCAGGACAACAGAAGGCGTCTGGCCGCCTTCACATCATTCTCGGAGATGACGATATCAGGATCGGCAGTCTTGGCACGGTCGATTCCGAGTGTTTTCAACATGCCTACATTATATTGAACTTCATGTCGAAGGGCGTTCTTCCGATGCTCGAAAACCTTCCGATTGAAGAGTAGACTGTATGCTCTATATCCGGTGCCAACGCGAACCGGTATCCCCGCAAGTGCCCCTGCAATAGCAAGCCGAAATGTAGGATGAAGAAGGATCAGAATATCAAAACGGCGCCTTCTTAGCTCGCGAACAAGCAAAAACACTCCAGAGAATATGCCGTCTTCATTCGATTCTCTATCCAGAAGCACTTCATCCAGCGCAGGATGCCCTTCAACGGCTTCACGACAATAGGGCGCAACCAATGCGGAGAGATGGCAATCCGTGTACTGTTCGCGCAATTCGGTAAATACCGGTGTCGAAAGCAACACATCACCTATACGATCAGTCCTAGCAACGAGTATTCGTAACCGTGAGGACGCATGATTATCCTTTGTTGTCATAAACGTCTTCAACTTGACTGAAAGGTATCCGACCCTCCCTAAGCAATATAGGCCGCCCCCTGCTCACGTCGATTACAGTCGAGCCCTGAGAGTTCGGAGACGGGCCGCCATCCAATACCAGATCTACGCCTGGCCCCAGCGACGAAACTGCTTCTATAGCCG
>JABIQT010001127.1 GCA_018667995.1 Candidatus Latescibacterota bacterium | reverse complement strand
TCTCCAAAGTTCCATCAAGCCAATCGCCCAGATCACGGGCTTGTCCCACACTATTATCCTCACCTACGGACGGACGTTCTTCCCAGGTTCCCGTCTTGCTGCTCAGCATACGAACACGGCGCTCATCAATGTCTAGTATGCCGTCTTCCCCGTATACCGTTCCTCCCTGGCGTCCGGGTGCCAATTCCTGAAGCAAGGTACCTATCGCACCATTATCGAATCCTATAATACCGGCACTCTTGTCTTCTATTCTGATATCCCGCTCGTAACGATCCGTCTTGCGTTCTATGTTTCCCATGACCCATTTTGCGGTCGGGTCGCCCATGACATAACGCATAAAGTCCAACAGATGTGAACAGTCGTTGAGAAGCCCCTGCCCGCCACTTGTATACACTTGTTTCGGTGCGCCAATGGCTCCGCTCGCAATGAGTTCACGAGCATCAGTCCACGCGGGATTGAACCTACGCTGATGGGATATTGCCAGTTTGACATCATTGCGCTTGGCCGCCACCTGCATTTCGTCACACTCGCCGAGGTTGGTACCCATGGGTTTTTCACAGAGAATTGCCTTTGGTTTTCGCGCGCATGCGGCAATAGTCAAGGGCGCGTGGAGCTTATGCCAGGTGCAAATACTTACAACGTCCAGCGATTCCTCGTCCAGCATTTGTCGGGCATCGGTGTAGCGACTGCCGATGCCGTAACGATCTGCGAATCCATTGAGTGCCTCTTCAACGGGATCTGAAGCAGCGACCACAGCAAATCGGTCATCACCGTTATAGCCCGTCATATGAAGGTTTGATATGCTGCCACAGCCGATTACACCGACACGGTATTGGTCAGACATTGGAACTCCTCATAGAATCAGAACTTCTGGTCAGGAGAGTGGGTAAAATGTGGTCAAGGAGGATTACTGGGCGAATATATCGGGAGGCTCGATTAATGTCAACGACCACAGTGGACAGGGAGAAAATATCCGTGAGCTCCATGCAGAATCAGTTCAATTTAGGATGAAAACCACGCATGATTCAGCGAGTCTGTTTCCTGGATGTTTCGGGGAACGGAGCGCGTTGGCAGGAAGCATCCTTAGAGCGCTGAATAGGGGCAAGAAACGCAGAATGGGGCGAGATCTGCCTTCATGAGATCCGTTCGCCCCGTCATCAATGGGGACTACTCTCTTTCGCCCTGTCGGATGCTGGGAATTATTGATCGCAGCGGTCCGACCCATATAATGTAAAGCAACCAATGCCTTAGACACGTTCATCCCTGCCATCCTACTGCTTTATCCATAATAAAGACTTAGGTTCACAGATGGAGCAGAGGTACTAGTTCGAGCTCAATTTTGGATTGACTTACCGGGCTAATTATCTATGTATACTCGATACCGAGACCGAACATCCAATCCGTGCCTTCGCGAATGATACGATACGATGACCACTCTTTATAAACAGGAGACACACTGAATGGCAGAGCACTCCATGAAGACCACCGTAGTCGGCAGTTATCCGGTACCAACGTGGCTATCGGCCTATCCCTCGACACCCAACCTCCGGGACGCCGCCATGGTCATCCTCAAGACACAAGAACTGGCCGGCTTGGATGTCCTCGTGGACGGAGAGTTGTCCCGTTTTGACATAAGCCACCCTGAAACCAACGGAATGATAGAATACTTTATCGGCCCTATGTCCGGCATTACGACATCAATCAGCCGTGAAGAACTGGCTGCCTTTCGAGCCAATGCTGGCATGTCCTTTCGCACCCAGCCTGCTGGAATCGTGCAAAGCAAGATTGGCGAGGGTACACTCAATCTGCCTGGTGCGTGGCAGTTCGTCAAACCACTCACCGATCGCCCTTTGAAATTCACCGTCACTGCACCTTACATGTTGGCAAAGACTCTCGTGGACGAGCACTACAACGATCTACAAGCCATGTCGATGGATATTGCAGAGGTGCTTCGGCGGCAGATCGCGGAGATCGATGCTCCCGTTTTGCAGGTCGACGAGGCAAACTTGACGGGACATCCCGAAGACGCCTCCTGGGCGCACGAGCCCATCAATCATGTATTGAGCGGCGCTCGGGGAGAGAAGGGGCTGCATCTCTGCTTTGGGAACTACGGAGGACAGTCGATACAGGGCGGTCTCTGGAAGGATCTTCTGCCTTTTCTGAATGCACTCCATGTCGACCATCTCATCCTGGAATTCGCCCGCAGAGGCTACGACGAACTTGCCGTGTTTAATGACCTGAGAGAGGGTATCGCCCTGGGTGTCGGAGTGATCGACATCAAGGACAACGAGGTGGAGACTCCAGAGGAGGTGGCACGGAGAATCGAGACCTCGGTTAAGGTACTTGGAGAATCACGGATCAAATGGGTCCATCCCGACTGTGGATTCTGGATGCTTCCCCGCACGGTCGCGGACCGAAAGATGGCTGCTCTTGTCGCCGGCCGGGATCTCTTCGAAGGATCACGATCCGAACGTTTGAATGAGAATGACTACCTCTAGGACCTAGCAAACAGGATGCGTTCTTGATGAAACCTCTCGACTGCAGGTACTATCGAGTATACACCGATACGGGCACGCCATGTGATGAGTCGAACTTCTCGTTTGTGGAACGTTCCTTGCCTCTCAAGGTCCACCAGACGGCCTTGGTGCTGGTCGATGTATGGAGCACCCATTATATCGATTCCTGGCTCACGCGTGCTCGTGAGGTCACCGACGCAGGCATTATGCCCATTCTGAATTCAGCTCGCAAAGCGGGAATGACCGTCATTCATGCCCCAAGTCCTCCAGTAGCCGATCGTTATGAAACTGCCCCGACCGCACCCACGGCGGCCAATGACGCCCCGGATTGGCCGCCCGCGGCCTTTAGAGGGATATATCGTTCGGGCGAACAGGCCGTCTTTGGGCGCAATCAGGAACCGATTCTGCCCCCCACCTATAAACGATATAAGAAGGAATTGGACATCGCCGATGCCGCCAAACCAATACCGGGTGAATTGGTGATCCACCATGGCGCCCAGATGCACGAGATGCTGGCTGAACGTGGCATTCTGCACTTGATATATGCCGGCTTTGCAACGAACTGGTGTGTGATCGGGCGCGACTACGGTGTACTCGCAATGAACAGCCTGGGATACAACATCATCCTCGTCAGAGATGCCACTACTGGAATTGAGTTTCATGATACTGTCGACGATCTGACGGCAACTCGGATGACGATTCGAGAGGTCGAGACCAAATACGGATGGTCTACCACGGTAGAAGCCCTCGTGTCCGCATGCGAGGTAGAATCTCAATGAACGAACCCAAGTAGCCCATCTCATGAGAAATTCCTGCAAGACTTAGCCGCACGGTTGGCAGGAGGTCGGCATGGAACGGCAGCTCCGAATTACGCCCATTTCTCCCAATATTGGTGCTGAAATCAGCGGCGTGGACCTCAGACAGCCAGTGTCAAGCCCGGACTACGAGGCCATACAACGGGCTTTGATGGAGTATGAGGTCCTGGTATTCCGAAAGCAGCATCTCACATCGGAACAACAGGTGGCATTCGGAAAGCAGTTCGGAGCGCTTACCGTGCATCCCTTCTCACCCAACAGATCGGATCTTCCCGAGCTCATTGTGCTGGATAATCACAAGGACAATCCGCCGCGCCTATCGGACGTATGGCACAGCGATGAGACTTTTAGGCAGGACCCCCCGATGGGCACCATTCTTCGGGCAGTGATTACGCCTGAATTGGGCGGGGATACACTGTTCGCGAGCATGACGGCAGCATACGACACATTGAGCGGACCTGTTAAAACATTGATTGAGGGACTGGATGCACTCCATGATTTCAAACCATTTCGGACGCTTTTCGGGGAGGACCCGGAGGGCAGGACCAAGTTACAGAAGATGGAGAAGCAGTACCCGAATCCTCTCCATCCGGTGGTGCGAATACACCCAGTTACGGGTCGGAAGGTCTTATTTGTAAACCCTCAGTTTACCATATCCCTACAGGGCTTGAAAGAAGTCGAGAGCCGACATATACTCGATATACTATTCAATCAAGCACACGTACCAGAGCACCAGCTCAGATTGCATTGGGAGACCGGTACCGTCGCCTTCTGGGATAATCGATCGGTGCAACATTACGCAGTCCATGATTACTGTCCCCAGCGTCGAAAGATGGAGCGTATCACGCTCAAAGGTGATATTCCCTTTGGTTCTGATTCTCATCCGTTACCCGAAGTATGGCCGCGCCCCGAAATGTCCTATCGGAACGAAGATGAGATCCCCGATACATCACGACGCCATTTCGAACGCTAAATCCGATCCATATGGCCGCTGTGTGGTTCACCACCTAACCTGACCGGCCCTTTTCTCTGCGGGACGCGGCTTTTGTAAGAGCGGCTTGGTCGAATCGTAGACCGCATCCATCGGCCAGCCTCGTAAGATGATTGAATACTCCTACGATGTGCACGATCTCGAGACAACCCAAATCGTCGAATCCAAGGGCTCTCAGCTTTTCCCAATCCTGCTCGACCATTCGAGTCGGAGTTGCGCTGAGCTTCTCAGCCACTTCACATAGCGCCTCATCTCTCGATGACATGGACTCGGCCGTGCGCCATTCGCCCTTCCTAATGGCCTCTATTAAGGAAGGATCTCCATCTTCCACACGCAGAAACTCTGCGTGGCTTTCTGTTCAGTAATGACAGTCCTGGGCAGCAGCCGAAATGGCAGCAATCATCTCACATTCTCGTCTATTCAGGTACTCAGCCTGATACATCACCGTCTCGACCAGGCGGTCAAGAACGGGACCAATCCTCGGGTGAGCTGATATTAGGCGAGCCATGGGGCCTGCCTCCAGATCAGGGAGACTTACCCAGGCGCCGGGCACCTCAGAATGGGACATGATCAGAACCCTCCTATACAATGCAATGAGTCGACAATTAAATAGTAAATGCTTGCTTTATCGTACGAGCAGACAAGTTGATTTCTGTTGTTTAATGGGTATGTGGGGAGGGTGTATCATGCATCCCGCCCTGCATAGTATCTATCGAATTATTCTAATTGACAGTTTTCGGCGTGCGGGCTTATGTTGTACCGTTCCGAAACGTCTATCAATGAAGTTCAATCCAGACCAAGAGGGTCTGTCCAGAGTTTTGTGTAAGTGGCGGTTTCAGGTGATGGGCACGCGTTCTCCGTACATGATGAGAAATCGGTTAATGGCGGCTGACCAATGATGGATAGGCCTGGTCCATTTCTTCGATAGATTCTGCAGGGCC
>JABIQT010000608.1 GCA_018667995.1 Candidatus Latescibacterota bacterium | reverse complement strand
CTCCTGTGTGGCGATCATCCAGGCGTACAATTTGGCCTGGCCCCAGTGTATCTCATTGTCGCCACTGGCGGGATCATGAGCTCCGACAATAGTCTTGATTTCCTCCAGAAGGGTGCCGTCGGAGTCTGCCATGATGCCGTCAGCGCGGCCGGTTAAGGTGAACAATGCATCCTGTATCGTAACTTTATGCGACAGGTGTACTTCCATCTGGTAATCGGCGGGGCGCGACTGTTGCAGCTTCTTGTGGCCGCGTATTCCATCAATCGCTCGATCACGCGCAACGAAACGTCCTCCCTCGAGATTTCCGGATCGGAGGACATATTCGACGAGCGATCGTACTGATAAATCAACTTCAATCATACGTGTGTAGTTTCTCGGAATTGAAAAGGGGATGCGTCGTCGCATCCCCTTACATTCTAATGGTCTTCATTGTCCGTTATTGAGTCTGACCCCAGAGTTCTTCGAGGCGCTGATCACGGCCACAATTGAATCGGTAGAATTTATACCTCAGAGGGTTTTTTACGTAGTAGTCCTGGTGGTAGTCCTCCGCAGGATAGAAGGTATCAGCCTCTGTGATTTCCGTGACTATTTTCCCGATCCGCCCAGAGTCGAGTAGCTTGCCCCGTGTGGCCAGAGCAAGCCTCTTCTGCTCTTCATCATGATAGTAAATCCCGGTCCTGTATTGAGTCCCCCAATCACAGAACTGTCTATCTTTCACCGTAGGATCTATATTCATCCAGAACACGTCCAGTAGCTGTTCGTAACTTACCTTTGAAGGATCGTAGGTAATCTGCACAGCCTCCGTGTGGCCAGTTGATCCTGAGGAGACCTGTCCGTAGGTAGGGTTCTTGGTGTCGCCACCAATATATCCCGAAATCGTGGAGACGACACCATCGAGCTTGTCATAGGGGGGCTCCATACACCAGAAGCAGCCACCTGCGAACGTTGCAATCGATAGGTCGCCTGGCGGCACGGGCGTATCCTGAGTATCGGCTGGTGAAAATGCACCGGTCATGAAGAGACCGAATGCAGCTGCAGCAAGTACGGGGATGATATATTTGACCATCGGAAATGGACCTTTCTGAATGAGGTGCCTCAATGCCTATGCTTCGTTACATGGACAATGAGGAGACTATTAATCCGGTTCCTCTATCCTACACTATGTAGCAGAGAGATCTCTTTGCTCTGATACGCCCTTCCCTAAATCAGACTACTTCTCTCCAGAACTTCTGGTGCTATTTGTGCGCCGTTCTCGGCTCGGTAGAATCGCATATTAGTTCCGTTGTTTACTGTTCGATAGCCGTTCTTCTGGGATTCTATGTTCACGTGATGTTTCACCCACTCGTCGCAGTTTTTGCAGAATTCAGGATCGGTGTATTGACGGTTAGTTTGACTTAAGCGGACACTTTTGTATACCGAGGACCGCCAGATGTCACGGATAGACATATCGTTAGCATTCAGTCCTTTTAAGCCGTGCTGCCGTAGATCGTTGCAGCAGATCGTGACTCTTCCGTCCCATAGGATCGCCATGTAATGCCAGGGCTC
The DNA here is from genome assembly GCA_018667995.1 of Candidatus Latescibacterota bacterium. Classification (GTDB taxonomy): domain Bacteria; phylum JAAXHH01; class JAAXHH01; order JAAXHH01; family JABIQT01; genus JABIQT01. The sequence goes on along the minus strand of JABIQT010000608.1, from coordinate 3,003 downwards.
GTGGCACAGCAGCCGTCCGGACTTGACGGTATCCTTTGAATCCTCATTGAATGATACCTTGAGCGAGTAGTCTGAATTATAGCATTCATTGACCTGGACGCAGTCGACTATCTGTGACCAGTGATCTATGAATGATTTGGTTTCTTCCTCTGTTTGACTGCTTTTCGTCAAGTTAAGCTTCACGTGTGGCGTGGTCTGATTGCGGCTCTTACGTTTATCGATGAGCTCCTGCACATGGGAAGACACGACATCGTAGCTGGAGCCTCTCCTGATCTTCTCGTGAGTCTCCTGGAAACCCTCCATGCTGATACCGATGCCCGCGCAATGCTCTACCACTACGTCTTGAATATCTGAGACGAGTTTATCTGCACTGGTGTTAAATCCGATACTGAATGCTTTCTTCGACTCGGCATATTTAAGCATGCGCTTGAATTCGGGGTGAATGAGCGGTTCTCCAGAATAGTTGAGCCCGATCGCCTGAACTCCCAGCTCACTGGACTGGTCGATTATACGCTCAAAGAGCCCCACATCCATGATGCCTTTCTTTGCCGTAAGGGATTCCTTGTCTATCACCTGGGACGTACACATCTCACATCTCAGGTGGCAGGCATTGGTCGGTTCGATCTGCACCGATTTGAGCTTGGGCGTCAGGTATCTTGCTCCGAAGGATGTCCACTGAATGTGGGCAGGGACACTCTTTATGTAGGACATGGGATTCTTCAAGAAAGAAACGATGTTCATATATGTACCTATCCGTTACTCTATAAAGCGTAAGTCGGGTCGTTCCATGAGCACCCTTATGACATATCTGTGCCAGTGTAGAGTTAGTTTGAGCATCTTAGATATTAGTTTGTCCAATATAACCTGAATTCTCAAAGATACAATCCCGTGATACCGGAGGCCACCATGAATGTTTCAGATAACTCGTCAGACAAACAACGATCTGCTATCGATGATCGGGACTGGTCGCTGTTAACACAGGGAGATCGCATCAGACAGATCGAGGAAGAAGGCTACCTGATCATGCCCGCGCATATTACGACCGGTCACCTTGAAGAACTGAAGTCGGAATGCGGCAAGCTCGAAACGGTGGGCCGGGACTATAGTGAACGTCAGCGTGGAAGCAAGGCCGTTCATCTGAAGAGCCGAATTCTGGCGGAGCTCATTGCCTATAATCCGACCACAGATTTCCTGGAGTCAATACTGGGAGACCGATTGGTATTCGTACATTCAGGATATGATCGGTCGGAGCCAGGCACGCCAGGGATTAGTCTCCATACCGATGGACAGCCATATGGCTCCAGGATATTCGGGTATGAAGGCAGCTGCCCCATTACGATCCGGGTGCTTTACTACCTGGATGACCTGACGATGGATGTCTCACCATTCCGAGTCATTCCCAGATCGCACCTGTGTGTTCATTCCGATGCGAACCCCTATAAACGGTACGACAGCCATCCGGAGCAGGTCGTCGTTCCCTGCAAAGCAGGAGACGCGTTGTTTCTCAATCACAAGGTGTTCCATGGAACGCTGCCAAACGTAGGCAATCGTCCCAGATCCATGGTGTCTATAGCCTATCGCCCTGCCTGGGCTGGTCCCATCTCAACCGTCGGAGAAAGATGCCCTGGCGAGCTGGATTCCCTGCCTGCCAGTGTGCTTCCATATATGGGTGATCCAAATGGCCAGGATTATGATTTTGAGGCTTCCAACAAGCCTGACGCTATGGCAACCGGAGCGCCTGGTATGAATCCGAGTAGATGGGGCTGAAAATGGTTAAAATGTGATCAGAATCACCGCAGTATACTGCAGAATATACATATTGAGAGTGGCGCCAGCGAGGCGTCCCTATCGTCGGTGCCATCGCAACATTTACCTTGACACTCGCCTCCGATAGGCGCTCTTTGGAACGTCCTAAATCATGATTGTAAAGGACCGATATGACGGCCGTTTCCCATCCCGTTGACCCGCCGACCTCAGACCCCTCAGTACCCGGATCAAGTAATCAAATGAATCAAACACAAGACAGCATGACGGTACCTCAAGCCAAGGAAATTATCGGTAAGCTTCGGGAAAACATCCAGATTACAATTAAAGGAAAAGACGACGTTATCGATCAGGTCCTGATATGTCTTATATCAGCCGGTCATCTCCTGATCGAGGATCTCCCCGGATTGGGTAAGACCACGCTTGCCTATTGCCTTGCCAAATCCATTGACTGTGAGTTCTCGAGAATCCAATTCACGAGCGATATGCTCCCCAGCGACGTAATCGGTGTCTCGGTCTATGATGAAAGCAGAAGAGATTTTATCTTCAAAGGCGGTCCGATCTTCACCAATATCTTATTGGCTGATGAAATAAACCGGACCACCCCCAAGACGCAGTCCTCGCTTCTGGAAGTGATGGATCGAGGTAAAGTGACGGTCGACGGACAGACGCATTCCATTGATGCGCCATTCATGGTTTTCGCAACGCAGAATCCCGTAGATTATGAAGGCACCTTTCCCTTACCTGAAAGCCAGATGGATAGGTTTCTCATCAGAATGCAAATGGGATATCCTGACTATGACAAAGAAATCGAGATTCTCAGTGCGGGCATGATGCAGTATGACAATATCTCTACCGAGTCTGTGGTATCTCGCCAGGAAATCCTGAGCATCCAGAAGCTTGTGCCGACTGTCTTCGTTGAGGAGACTGTTCTGCACTATATTCTTCAGATTGTTACTGCAACGAGAGAAGAACAGAGCTTCAGAGCAGGAGTCAGTACACGAGGGAGCCTTTCCCTTAAGCTGGCTGCCCAGGCCTCGGCGCTTGCCAGTGGTCGTGATTTTGTGATACCAGATGATGTTTCCAGAGTACTATTTCCTGTATTGACACATCGGCTCGGCTTCAGACGCCAGACAGCTGACACACTTGAGGAGCGGCGCTTGGTCCAGGAAGCCCTGGAACGTATAGTCGATTCGATAGAAACGCCGGTTTAGCGTCAAGCCAGAACGGGTGCCACCT
>JABIQT010000267.1 GCA_018667995.1 Candidatus Latescibacterota bacterium | reverse complement strand
TCGTTACCTCCGTATGCCAAAACGAGTGCGGTTCCCAGACCACTGATGGACCCTGCGACCGTGGAAAAACGGACCGACATACGTTGCTGTGCCATCGACAAATGCATGTTATCCCATGTTGATTCACGAAACGACTCGATCTCGCGATCCTCCTGTGAGAAGGCCTTTACCACATAGACGCCTGCCATGGTCTCCTGGACGGTGCCGAAAATCCTGTCCCAACTTTCGCGAATTTGTAGCGAGACGGTCTTTATCTTCGCTCTGAAATACTCACGATTAATGACATAGAAGGGGATAACGGCGAGACTGATGAGCGCGAGAGTCGTATTCTTATAGAGGAGCAGCCCAATGACGGCAAAAAGTGTAATAAAGTCCGTAAAGGCCTGGATAAAACGGCTGGAAAGAAGACTCTGGATGTTGCTCACATCATCCATCACACGCGACATGATCTTACCCGTCTGCTTTTTGTCGTAGAAGCTGAGGGACAGTTTCTGCAGATGATCGAATAGCTCGTGGCGCAGATCGAGAACCAGGCGCTGTCCTAGATAGGTAATCGTGTAAGTCTGTAGGTAGGAGAAAAGGCCGCGGACCATATGAAGCCCGACGATGCCGATTACAACGAGGTTCAACTGCTCCCATCGCCCATTGGCAATTATCTCATCGATGAAGTACTGCATGATGAGGGGAAGCGGGAGGTTGCTCAGGGTGAGCACCGCAGTGAAACAGATCCCGATCAAAACTCGGAATCTGTGCGGTTTCAGGTAGGCGAATACGCGTCGCCAGTCGCTCTTCATACATTCCCCAGTAGAGGATTCGTTCGCTGCAATTCGGCGTCAAGCAGCGAGATAAACCGCCGCAAAGATATGGGGGAGCGACCGCGATGTCAAGGTAATCATAGACTTAGGCCGGCATGACCTAAGTTCGAGGAATTGTTGGCTGTGGCTGGACAATCAGGTCCTGTTATTTCGCTTTATTTTATTCTTGGCATTTACATGTTCCCGATTGGACCGGGAAAAGATATGGCCGCCGTCCCCACGTGCCACAAAATACAGATACGGGACCACCGCGGGATTCAGCGCCGCTTTGATCGCCGCAGCACCCGGGCTACAAATCGGTCCAGGGGGAAGCCCCGCATGAATGTAAGTATTGTATGGTGACGGAATCCTGAGATCGCGCTCCAGGAGTACGGCTTTGGGTTCACCGAGGATAAACTGGACAGTGGCACAGGACTCGAGGCGACGGCCGATTCTCAGCCTGTTGTGGAACACGCCGGATATGGTATCTCTCTCCGATGCCAATTGCGCCTCACCTTCTATTATGGAGGCCAGTGTCATTATTTCATGAACACTCATCTTCATCTCTTCCGCCTTCAGTCGGTTCTCGGAACTCATCACTTCGTGAAACAAGCCAGTCATTTCGGCTATGACCCGTTCGGTGGCCATACCCCGATAGAAGCTATATGTGTTCGGAAACAGATAGCCCTCAAGGGTGGGTGCGTCTATCCCCAGGGAAGCTACATGTTCGGGGTCTCTGGCAAGGGCGAGAAACGCAGAGGAGTCCACGGAGACTTTTTCATGCAGAATGGTTGCGATTTCGCCCAGCGTCAGCCCTTCAGGGATGGTGACGTGCTCCGTCCCCCCCTCGCCACTGACGAGCGTACCGAGTATCTGATCGGTTGTCTGGCCGGAAAGTATCTCGTATCGCCCAACTTTAATTCTGCTATCGACCTCAGAATACCGGGCGTAAAGATTGAACCACCGGGCGTTCCGGATCAGGCCCTGCTTCTCCAGGGACCGAGCCACGTGAGATACGGACATGCCGGGCTCGACCACCAATACCTTACTCTCGCCACTCACAGGCATGGGACTATGCAGATAATAGGCCCCAGCACCAATACCCGCACATCCAATAAGAAGAATCGACAAGATAGACAAGCTGAGCAATTTCATTCGGGACATAATGACTCCCCTCGACCAGCGTCCGATGTTCTGCCGGACTGCCGGTTATGGTCCAGAAATCCCTGGAGTATCAAAGTAGCAGCAATACGATCGATCTCAGATTTGCGGCCTCGGGTGGAACGTCCCATCTCCGTCATCGTACGCTCGGCTGCGGTACTTGTCAAACGTTCATCCCAAGTCAAGACCTTGGATCCCGTTCGCTCTTCAATTTTACGGGCAAATGCGTGGACTTCTTGAGCCATTTTTCCTTCGGTGCCATCCATATTGATAGGCAGTCCAATCACCACTAATGACGATTCATAATCTTGAATTAGCTTTGCAATCTGTGACAGTGCATCTGCCTGATTCCGGCTTTCGATGGTCTCGATTCCCTGGGCGATGAGCATAAATGGATCACTGACTGCAATACCCAAACGCCGCAAGCCGTAATCGATCCCGACGACGCGTCCCTGTTCATTCTGAAGAAGAGGCTCGCTCGCATACCTTGGATCTCTGAGGTCTTCAAAAGCTTGCTTGACATCCTTTGTGCCTGTAGCGCGATCATATTCTCGCCGATTTGGCTCCACCTGAGTTACCGGGGACCTGGTCCACTCGCGGCGAGCCTTGGGACGCTGCTCTCTCATCTTTTTTGCCATCGAATACACTCTAACTCTATTTAACCTTAAGTCTTTATATCGTCAGGTCGTATAAGTATCAGTTCATCATTCGACATTGGCCACAGCCGCCGCCACGTTAGGAAAATCCCCACTGCAAAGAAAAAGTAGGAGTATATACCTCGTGTTTTCAGGTGGTCAACATAAGTATAATCTTCCACCACACGCAACAGTTTTTCGGCGGTCAATCCGCTCTGTTGAGCCGTGTTGTAAATGGCGTAGTCGTACTCGATATGTTCCTCGCCAAGCATGATGGCAACTGCAAGAATTGCCCCGGCGGTAAACAGTTTCAGACTTCTAGCTCCTGCAATCTGGCACATCATTACCGCCACTCCGAGTATGACACCGACCATGACCATGGGCGTAAACATCATCATCCCAAAGCCTGTCTCAAACATGAACCACCGCCAACCAAGTACGGCCACAATCCCAACAGCCACTCCAGTAGGAATCGCGAGTATGGTGCGCTTTCTCCGCCTCTTTTGCATGGCCAGAAACTCCCTCTCCACCATCGTCACACACGAATGGCAATAAGGGGCGCTATTAGCATAATAAAGGCATTCGGAACAGAGCGCACGATCGCACACACTGCAATCGACGACCTTGTCCCGATCTGGATGTGTAAGACATGTCATTGGCAGTTCATCTTTGCAATAGAAGCCAGCTCAATATAGCTGATGCTCATCGTGATGGCCGTTGGAACATTTATCGGATAATCCGTTCTTGAGGCGTTCATTCTTTTGAAGCCTCCGATGCCAGCAATCGCGGAAATCCATTTACACTTATTCTCCACAGCAATCTACGATCCCGACTTCCGGTGGCTGGCTTCAGAGCCGTCGCCTTGTGAAGCGTAGAGAAAGTGTCCCACGCGCCGACATCACCTATCTGAAAATCCAGGCTGGTGGTAAATTGGGGCTGCAGGGCGTGGTCCCTCAATTCGTCCAACAAGTCGATCGCTTCATCATCAGGCATACCGACAATCCCAAAGGAACTTCCAGCAACGCCGTACAGGGAACGACGCCCCGTGAAGGGATGACGCTTGGCCAACGGATGGTAAACGTTTTTGATCCGATCCTTCTGGACCGCTGTAAGTTTCTCCGCGGATGTTTTAGAGTGCTCGTTCAGATCTTCTCTATTTCCATAGTGGTGAAGTACTGTCAGGTCCTCAATTCGCTCCTTCATAGTATCTGGCAATGCATCGTAGGCCCCACGCGTATCGCAGAAGTGTGTCGGACATCCCTGCTCACCCCATTCCCTACCGTACACCACGGTAGAGCTGTTGGGAGGATCTTCGTAGGCAACGTCCGTATGCCAAAAGGCCGCCCCCTCAAACACCCCCACTGGATTACCATCTTCTATGATGTTGGACAATAGAAGAATCGCCGGGTGGCCTTCCAGTCTGAGATGATCCAGAAAATGAGGATGATGATTGCCAAAATGCCGTGTGAGCCAGTCATACCGATCATAGTCCATTTCCTGTTCACGAACTAGAATGACCTCGTGCTCGTGAAAAAGGCGCAGGATGGTTCGTATATCGCCATCGGAGACTGATTTTGAAAAGTCCACGCCGAGTATCTCGACACCGAAAGGAGAGTCAGGTAGGGGCCTGGTCTCGATCATGAAGATTCTCCGTTATTCTACGTGAAGTCTGCCGTACCGGCAATCACACTATATAATACGTAAAGTATAGCCAAGGGAGCGACGAAGCGCATAATAATGCGAAACCCGAGAAGATACATGCTACCCTCTGCAAATCCCAATTCCTCTATGAGGATCTTCTTGTCGAGGACCCATCCTACGAAAATAGTGGTGCACAGACCCGTTATCGGTAGAAACCAGTTGGCGACCAGATGGTCGGCAATGCCCATTACACCGGTCTTGCCTCGGAAAAAAATCTCATTCAGATTGTGGAGAAATCCTGTTTCCGATGTACCGAAAACCTGGACCTGGGCAAGTATATTGGATGGATCGAGCGAGAAAGCAACCAGAATGGTACCTATGAAAAGAACGAAGGACGACACCAGTGTCGCCTTCAACCGAGTATACTTGAATCGATCAATCAATAGGGCGACCACTGCTTCGAGCAGCGAAATAGAGGAGGAAAGAGCAGCGAACAGCACAAGCAGGTAGAAGAGCGGACCGAAGAGGCTGCCACCCGACAGTTTCGTGTAGAATAATGGAGGCAGGGTGATAAACAGCATTCCGGTAGTGCTACCACTGATGCTTGACTTGATTTCCGGGAATGTAAAGATGATGGGATAGAGGATCACGCATGCCAGTATGGCGACCAGTGTATCCATTCCGACGATCACGGTGGCGGCTCGGGGTATAGATTGTTCCGGCCTCAGATACGATCCGTACGTTATCATGATCGCCATACCGAGAGACAGCGAGAAGAAGGACTGCCCCATGGCCTCTAATATGGCTTGATCCGAAAGCTCGCCGAATCGAGGAGCAAACAGGAAGGTCATGGCCTCCCCAAACCCATCCAATGTCAGCATATAGAGAACCATAATGAGAATGAAACCGAACAGTGCTGGCATCAGCCATCTGTTTGCACTCTCAATCCCACTGGAGATCCCCCGAATTACGATCAGGACCGTCGCAGCCATGAAGAGGAAGGACAGCAGGATCTGCAATCCGGTATTGGCCATGAATTGTGGGAATGCATCGGGCGGCTGCGGGGTATAACCGTTGATAGACCAGGAAACGCATTGAAAGAAGGAGGCTACCGCCCAACCAGCGATCACAATGATATAAGAGAGAATAGTAGCGCTTCCTGCAACCCCAAGCCACCCTACGAATCGCCAATTGCGCCCTCCTACCACAGAAGCGCCGACGCTCTCCATGGTAGATACCGCATTTGTCTGGGCACGACGCCCAAGCATCAGTTCCGCAACCATTATTGGTAGCCCGATCAGAGGCACGCAGAGCAGGTACATCAGGACAAAGGCTCCTCCGTTGTTCTCCCAGGTGATATAGGGAAACTTCCAAAGATTCCCCACCCCGACAGCAGAACCGGCCGCGGCCAATACAAAACCTCTGGTAGAACTCCACCGATTACGCACCACATGGACAACACCGTCCTGTCCGACGGTACCGGCCACATCGACGGATCCCTGCAAATCACTCATTCCAGAATCTCCACCGTACCATCTCCGGACCGGACGTGGCCGATCTGGTAGGGAGTCTCGCCCGATTCTCTGAGCGTGTTTTCGACGGAATCCGCCTGATCTGCGGATACAATCACAACCATTCCTATTCCCATGTTGAATGTCCGGTACATCTCGAGCTGATCTACTTTGCCAGCCTGCTGTATGGTCTCGAATATGGGCAGTACGGGCCAACTACCCGATTCAATGGCCACAGAACATCCAGACGGGAGGATTCGGGGTATGTTGTCCAGAAGCCCTCCACCAGTGATATGAGCCATGCCTTTGATCTGACCGGTACTGCAGAGCGGGAGCAATGCATTTACGTAACATCGGTGTGGCCGCAACAGCCCCTCTCCCACGGTACATCCCCACGAAGCCACGGGCGAATCTACTGTGTATCCTGCCACATCAAACAGGGCCTTTCGAGCGAGTGAGAAACCGTTGGTATGTAGTCCATCGGATGCGAGACCAATGACGCGGTCGCCTGCGCGGATATCTGAACCATTTATAATGGACTTCCGATCGACCAGACCGACAATCGTGCCTACCAGATCATATTCACCGGGATCGTACAGATCCGGGAGTTCCGCCAATTCCCCTCCGATGACCGCACAGTTTATCTCACGACAAGCTTCCGTGGCACCTTTCACAATCGAAACTGCTACATCTGTGTCGTGAATGCCCATGCCAATATAGTCGAGGAAAAACAGAGGCCGGGCCCCCATTACGAGCACATCGTTGGCACAGTGTCCGACAATGTCCATGCCCACGGATTCGTGTTGGCCAGCCATAAAGGCCACTTTCAGTTTCGTGCCTACGCTATCAGTGCTCGGAACCAGTACTGCGTTATCGCAGTTCGTCAAATCCGGCTGATAAAGACCGCCGAAAGTACCGATATCGCTCAACACTTCAGGGCCATGGGACGTTCGGACAATCGACTTTATCTGATCCGTCGTCTTGTCCTGTCGATCGATGTCGACACCAGCGTCCGCATAGCGCAATCCGGGCATGTAGATCTCCTTCAGGTAGTCCAGCTTGTCTCTTGCCATCAGGCAG
>JABIQT010001055.1 GCA_018667995.1 Candidatus Latescibacterota bacterium | reverse complement strand
GTGCCTGATGTGGGGGCGGCATTAGTAGCCGGTGTTTGGGTGATTGAACCGTGCGATCTTTTAAGGAATGCTCCTTTCTTTAGAAGAAAGTAGCGCAAGGAATCGCACTGTTTACCAGACGTGGGGTGGAGTGGTGACGGTGGGTATGAGGCGATCTGCGAGGTCCGCACCTCCACGCCCCTCGCTGCGCGACCGCGAGTCTTCGCAGGGCGAAGTCATGAAATGGCCACCCCTTTTTGGGGGCGGGGGTTTTTGGGGTGTTCTATCGCTGGGTAAACGGTGCAGGTAGAGGTGATTGGTATGTTTTATTGATTTCTAGTGCCTGATGTGGGGGCGGCATTAGTAGCCGGTGTTTGGGTGATTGAACCGTGCGATCTTTTTAGGAATGCTCCTTTCTTCTAAAGAAAGGAGCATTCACTAAGAGCCACCAGGACGAGAGTTCATTACCTCTAGGCACGGCTGTGAAGAGTTTGGTATATTACCAGCATCAATTACTCTATGTCACAGCAATTCATGTTCCGGAGTATTCCCCTATTCTCCTTCTGGCGGAAGGTTGTATCTCGACCTAATGTATGTGAAACCGGTTGGATTGTAAGACGTTGATATTGTTGTTCACCTTTGATTTCTATGTCGTGATTGTCGGTCATGCGGCTGCGTGGTAGATCTTGCTTCGATTTTCGTTTTGGGCGAGAACGGGGCGGAATCCATTACCATGCTAAGCTAAATTGTGGTCACGTTGTTGGTAATGTGATCGTCTGTTCATCTGTTTTTGAGAATGGAGAATATGATGAAAATGCGGAGATTGTTGCAGGTATGTTTGCTCGTGGCATTCGCGATGGTGGCTCAGGGCTGCTATTCGTTGAAGCAAGTAGGAACACCGGTTCAGGAGTCTATTGAGATCACGAACGCTGAACAGATGGCAACAACCAGCCACTTTGAGCAGAAGAAAACTATACATCATTTCATTGGTGGATTAGTAAGTCCGGATGATGTGGGGTTGGAGAAGATGGTCTCAGATGCGGTCAAGACCAGCAATGGAAAAGGCGCGGTCAATGTACGGATTAAGTATCAGCAGACCTTTGTGAATGGGTTTGTAGGCGTAATTACATTTGGCATCTACACGCCGTTTACGCTGACGGTGACAGGCGACGTGGTGAATTAGACAGTCCTTTTCTGAGTACTTCCCTGGATAGGTTTGGGTGAAAGTCTCAAAGATCTGTCGACCAAGAATGAAGCCCTCGGAGAGGCCGGAAAACTATCCTGGTTAGATCCGAGGGCTTCTTGCATTTATGGAGGCTGCTGGACCTGGCATACACGATGTATCTGGATTGTCCCGGGTACGTTATCTGCCTCTGTTGCAAAGCATCACTGGGATAGATCGGATACCATCATCACCTGGGCCGCTGGATAGAATGGCGAATTAGTCATTGACTTTCAACAATTTACAGGTATATGTAGTGACATATTCCCCCACATAGCTCCATGTCGATGCGGTAGTCGGTCACGGTTCGAATGGACCGTCAAGGTCCTGCTCATGGCTGACAGGCCGCAATAGATCTCATATCAGGAGAGAGTCATGTCACATAACATGATACGCTTGGTTGTGCTCGGTATCGTCGTTGTATTTACGGCTTGTCAGGACCCACCACCACCGGCGCCCATAGCCGGGCCATTGGAGGGTGCATGGAAGATTGTAGAGTGGTCTGGCGCAGGTGCTGATACGAGCTGGACGCAGGTCGCTCCGCAGCCCAGCTTGTATCTGTTTGGAAAAGAGTACTATAGTGTGATGTACATCAATGGCACAGAGGCCAGGGCGCTCTTCGAGGAGGGTACGCCAGGAGGTACCGACGCGGAGAAGGTGGCTGGCTACAATACCTTCATCGCGAACTCAGGTTCCTATGCCATATCCGGTACGAATGTGACGACAAGTCCTATGGTGGCTAAGTGGCCGAATTACATGACCGGAGATCAGTCGGCCACGTTCGCCTATCGGGTAGAGGGCGATAACCTCTGGTTAGAGAATGTCAGTAATACGTTCACGACGGAGACCCCGAGTATAATCGTTACTACTAAGCTGGAGCGCATCGAGTAACCATCATTCATCTCAAATCAGGTTGATGGTCTGCTGTATAGCAGTGACTGCCAGTTCTGAGATCTATAGCGTCTGTCAAGCCTCCGATCCGCAGATAGAGTTCAATTTGCCGATCGGGGGCTTTTTCTTTTGATATTGCGTGGGCAAGCGGTTATTCTCACCACGTGATGATTTTACAGCAGATATCATGGATTGATTCGATCGTTACATCCCATTGGGAAGGTCCCCACCTGAATTTCAAGGACAGGCGATTGCCATGAATACACGTGAAAGGTACCATCGCAGACAGTTTCTCAAGAAATCCGCTTGCATGGCTGCCGGTTTGACGGCAATGGCCGTGGCGTGCGGGACTACCCCAACCGAAAACCGGAGGTCACCTTTGTTTGAAATATCTCTCGCTCAGTGGTCCCTGCACAGGACGCTGTTCGGCACCAAGACGATTGATTTGATCAAGAACCAGGGCTGGAGCGCATTCGGTGCTGCCATCCGAAAGGAACCTGACTCGGTGCTGCAGGGCGACCTGGATCCTCTCGACTTCGCGAAGGTGGCGCGCCAGGATTACGGTGTCGATGCCATCGAGTACGTGAATACCTTCTTCTTCGGACGTGCCCGGGATGAGGGCTATCTGACGGAGATGAAGAATCGTGCAGACGGTGAGGGTGTTGCCAGCTTGCTCATCATGTGTGACGCGGTAGGTGATACGGGTGATCCCGATCCCGCTGCTCGCAAGACGGCCATAGAAAATCACCATAGCTGGGTGGACGCCGCGGCCTTCCTGGGGTGCCATTCAATCCGGGTCAATGCGGGCAGTTCAGGATCCTATGAGGAGCAACAGAAACTGGCTGCCGAGGGGTTGCATGAGCTTGCACTGTACGGGGATACCCATAACATCAATATCCTCGTAGAGAATCATGGCGGTCTGTCCAGCAACGGGAAGTGGTTGGCTGGTGTGATGGAGATGGCGGATCACCCAAGGGTCGGCACGCTGCCGGATTTCGGTAACTTTCGGATCAGTGATACGGAGATGTATGATTACTATCAGGGCGTGGAAGAACTCATGCCGTATGCTAAGGGTGTTTCGGCCAAGTCCTACGACTTCGATGCGGCCGGTGACGAGACCACGCTGGACTTTCGCCGACTTTTGAAGATTGTGGTTGATTCAGGTTTCAAAGGTCATGTGGATATTGAATATGAGGGCGACGTATTGGGAGAGCCTGAGGGAATCCGGGCGACCAAGGCCCTGCTTGAGAAGATCCGCGACGAGCTGTCGTAAATCACGACGAATCATTGGCCTTCTATAAGTGTTCGACGGATTGACCGCAAAGCCCATAGAGAGGCATCGAATGGCTATGTCATCAGACCCGAGCTACCAGGCTCCTCGCGATTCAGGAAGATATCGAATCTCGGTGACCAGTTCCATGGACGGCACGGAACAACCGTCCTATCTGATCCTACCGCCCGGTTTCGAACCGGACGGTGCGCCTGTGCCCGTGGTGGTATCTTTGCATACCTGGAGCGGCAATCTTGAGCAGCGGAATGCTGATTTGGAAGCGGCCGTGGGAGAACGGGGCTGGATCTATCTATTTCCTGACTTCAGAGGCGTGAATGACCACGCGGAGGCGTGCGCATCGGAGCTTTCCAGACGCGATGTGATCGATGCGCTGGACTGGGTGATGGCGCACTATCCGGTGGACGCCGAGAAGGTGTATCTGACTGGTATGTCTGGAGGCGGGTACATGACCCTGGCCATGGTCGAGCGGTATCCTGATCGGTGGACGGCGGCCAGCGCCTGGGTTCCGCTTAGTGATCTGCGTTCGTGGTATGACTTTCATGCCCGAGACGGATATGGGGAGATGACACGCTCTTGCGTCGGGGGCGACCCTGGGAAGGATCCGGGAGTGGTGGAGGAGATGATTCGGCGTTCACCGATCCATCAGCTTTCTCAGGCTCGTGATGTGGCTATCGATATCAACGCGGGACGGTTTGACGGCCACAATGGGGCGTCCATACCCGTTTGGCACAGTCTTGCCGCTTTTAATGCGATCGCCGAATCACAGGGGGCATCCATGGTCTCAGATACGGAGATCGCTCAGATGAGTCGCCATGATCCCCGCCTCGATCATCCGCTTGATGGCGATGAAGTATACGACGCGGTATACGACCGGAGGGTTTTTCTTCGCAGAACCGCGGGTAAGGCCCGCGTTACCATATTTGACGGTGCCCACGAAGGCATAGCTCCCGCGACTGTGGCGTGGTTCGACGATCATCCGACTCGTTAGGATTTGCGATCGGAACTGGTGTTTCTTGCCGTAGTAAGCCGAATCCTATCGCTACCTCCCCACTCAATCTGCCGCCTCGAAAGCGAGATATCCTCCCCACGGTGAGAAACTGATCAGATAACGAATGGACTGATCGGCGGGGAATACCACGACCTCGTTTCTGAAGACAGTCCTCCCAATCACTTCGCGATCCTCGAAAACGGCAAACATCTCATATTTACCTGGCTCAACGTCCAGGTGAAGCTCGCCTCGTGCGTCCGTGCTGCCGCCCACTATGGCGGCGCGGATCAGGCTATCAGCCGCCTCGGCGGACAGTACGAAAGCTGTGCCGGAGAGGTCGACGGCGCCGGTAGGCAGAAGCATGACGCGCATCCCGGTGATGGGGTCATATCCTTCGATACCGTCTGCAGGTCCCAATCGCAAGGCGACCGCTTTTATGCACAGCAGCGCATTCCCGGGCGTGGGTGTGGCGTCACAGACTACCCGCGGTTTTTCGGGCAGGCCATCATCATCCTTGCAGGCTGCGTGGAAGCACACCGTCACGGTAAACAGTGCCAGTAAGATGAATCTATTCGTACCGTCCATGTCTCGCCGTTTTGAGGGTAGTAGATAGGTCATGAATCGGCCGATTCCTTGTATTGGTTTATCAAATACATCCT
>JABIQT010000643.1 GCA_018667995.1 Candidatus Latescibacterota bacterium | reverse complement strand
CTGCCTGCAAAAGCCATCAAGCAAATCTGCCCGGGACAGAAGCAGCGTTCCGTTGGCCCTGGCCTGCACCAATTCCGGGTTATCGGGGGCGACAGCCGCCGAGAAAACCACCACATCTGAATCGTTAACCTGCCCGCTGTCATGGCCAAGAAAAATCGTGGCTCCCAGGGACGCCAGTCTGTCGGTCAGCGCGGACCTCTGTTGGTCAGATCCCGAAACTTCAAACCCGAGTCTAAGGAGAATCTCCGCCAGACCACTCATGCTAATACCACCAATACCAACCAGATGAAACCGACGCACATCGGGCCACTCCCCTGCAAACCGAAAGATGTTCTCGTCAGTAGCTGCCATTGACTTCATACTGCATTCTCCGCCGGCGCGTGGAACTTCTTGATATGTTCAACATTATTCCCACCGCCATCATACAGAATAGGAGCCACGACCCGCCGTAACTGACAAAGGGAAGGGGTAACCCGGTGGTCGGTAGCAGTCCTGTGACCACACCGATGTTGAGGATGACATGCAATGAAATCAGTGTAGTAAGTCC
Source organism: Candidatus Latescibacterota bacterium (assembly GCA_018667995.1). GTDB lineage: Bacteria > JAAXHH01 > JAAXHH01 > JAAXHH01 > JABIQT01 > JABIQT01. The sequence goes on along the minus strand of JABIQT010000643.1, from coordinate 7,770 downwards.
CGCCGCCAAGAAGAACCCGTAACCGTCGGGGGCCTGTTGAGCGACACGAATTCCACGCCAGGCAAGGATAATGAAAAGGCCCAGCACCGCAATGGTACCCAGGAATCCCATTTCCTCACCGATCACCGCAAAGACGAAATCCGTATGGGGATCGGGCAGAAACAGAAACTTCTGACGGCTCTGTCCAAGTCCAGTGCCGAAAAAGCCGCCGGTGCCGAGACTGATCAATGATTGGTACAGTTGGTAATCTGATCCCTGTACAACGGCCTGCCCTTCGCCCGCAAGTCGGTCAAAGTACGTCACGATACGCTGGCGGCTGTGGTCAGACAGATAGAGTTTTACCGATATAAAGGGAATGGCTGTCATCGCCACCGCAAGGAGGTGGGACATCTTTGCCCGACCGATGAATAACATGGTCGCAGCTGTAATTCCCAAAGCAATAGCGGTTCCGTAATCCGGCTGCAAGGCGATCAGCATGAAGGGAACAGTTACAATGATGAGTCCGGGCAAAAGACCTGGCACGAACTTCTGAATCACATCCTGATGCTTGTCGAGCCAGTTGGCAAGAAAGAGGACCAAAGCAATCTTCATATATTCTGCGGGCTGAATGTTGAGGAATACGATCTTAAGGGTCCTCGTGGCACCTCGAATTGTGAGGCCAAGACCTGGGACAAACAGCAGACAAAGGGCAATGACTCCCAGTCCCAGTATCGGTAGCGAGTACTTCCTTATCTTTCGGTAGTCGATATGTGCAAACACGGCGAGTAGGCTGATGCCAAGGGCAACCCGGACCACATGGCGCTTCAGGAAGAAGCTGCTTTCCCCGTTGAACATTTCCTCTGCGACGACAAAGCTAGCGCTGTATATCATCACTGATCCGAGACCTACAAGCAACAGTGTGGCGACCAGCATCACGATGTCAATACGGCTCTTTTCCATATCCAATTCCTATAGTACAGTATCTTCGGTGACGGCGGAGGACACGTGTGCCACAATTTCCTCCATCCTCATTCCTCTCGAGCCCTTTACCAGGACTACATCGCCATCTTCGACGGTGTTTTCAAGTACACCCGAGGCCTCTGCGGTGGTCGCACATTCAACAATCTGAGAAGACGTCAAACCGGCTGCACGGGCACCGACCGCCATATCGATCGCACGGTTGCCCACGGTTATAAGAACATCCGCTACTTCGGCAGCTTCCGCGCCCACATCACGATGCGCCTGCAGGCTGCTTTTTCCCAACTCAAGCATGTCACCAAGGACTGCTATTCTCCGTCCAGAACCCGGTGAAATGGCCAGTGTCCCCAGAGCCGCCCTGACCGAATCTGGGTTCGCGTTGTAGGTGTCGTTGATGTAAGTAATATTACCTACAATCTGTACATCCATGCGCATATCCGAAGGTTCTAAAGCTGCGAGTGCGGCCTGCATATCCGACATCCGTACACCGAATGACTGGCCCACGGCAATCGCTGCGAGCGCATTCACGACATGATGTACACCCGGGATGTTTAATAGGAATTCGGAACCATCATCCAGCGCAAAAACGGTAGATGAGAAACCCGCATCGATCTCGCGTGCACGAACATTGGCATACTCACCGAGGCCGAATGTAACAAGTTTTGCCCGTGACCGGGATCGCTGCCCCATTACGAGCGCATCATCGGCATTGAGCACGGCAAGCTCCTTTTCGCTCAGATGATCCAGCAATTCGCCTTTGGCACGGGCAACGCCATCGATTGTACCGAGAAATTCGAGATGCACGGGTCCCACATTGGTGATCACGCCAACACTCGGATTGCAGATCTCTGCAAGTCGGTTGATCTCACCCAAGTGATTCATACCCATTTCCAGTACGGCCATATCATGATTCCGGCGCAATTCAAAAATCACCTGGGGTAGACCCAGTTGGCTGTTCAGATTTCCCGGTGTCTTCAGTACGCTATATTGGGAAGATAGTACGGCAGCTATCATATTCTTGGTTGTCGTCTTGCCGCTGGATCCAGTGACACCAACGATCTCCGGTTCGAACCGTGTCCGATACCACGATGCAAGCGCCTGTAGCCCAGCCAGCACATCGCTCACGACAAGTAGCGTGACGGAGTCATCGAATTCGGATAGATGCTCGTTAGCCCATGCATCTGATACCAGTGCAGCTGCAGCCCCGGCATGCAGAGCCTGAAGCACATAATCGTGACCATCAAAATTCTCACCTGACACAGCAACAAACAGATTTCCGCTTTGCAGTCTCCGAGAATCCGTAGAGATGGCCGTGATCCGACGGTCTGCGATAAACCCGGACAGTGAGGATTGTCTGGCTGGCACGAGTGATGCGGAACATATGCCCATGATGTCACGGATGGTGACGGTCAAATCCAGGTTCATAGTACAAGGGCTCCGGAAAACTCGTTTTGAAGCAAGGTGCGGGCTACTTCGCGATCGTCGAATTCGATATGCTGGTCTCCAATGTATTGAAACAATTCATCGCCCTTTCCGGCTAGAAGAACCGTATCGCCTTTTCGGGCCACCGCAAAAGCCTTTGCAATAGCGTCCATTCTGTTTACCAACGCAGAATGAGACCCTTTATCTCCAAGACCAGCAACGACGTCCTTGATTATTGATTCGGGATTCTCAGAACGGGGATTGTCTGAGGTAACGATGACCACATCAGCGCTGTTCGCAGCGATCTCACCCATCATTGGGCGTTTCTCCGCGTCGCGATCACCGCCGCATCCGAATACGACAATGAGCCGACCCTCAGTCGCAGGCCGCAAAGCTGTGAGTACGGATTCAAGAGCGTCCGGTGTATGCGCGAAATCGACGATGACGCGGTACGGCTGTCCCTCATCGATGGACTCCAGTCGTCCGGGAATCGCGATATTAGCCAGTCCAGAAATAATCGCGGAATCCTTCAGGCCCATGCTATGAGCAATGGCAACAGCCGCAAGGATATTGGCTTCGTTGTACCTTCCGATCAGCGGTACATGCAAAGGAATACTGCCATTCGGCGTCGATACCGTGATGTGCATTCCACCATCACCATAAGTCGTTAAACCGCCTAACGAGATTTCCGCCCTTGAAGACCTGCCGTAGGTTACGCATCGGGCACCAGACGCATCGATAAAGTCAGAGGCGACGGGATCATCCAGGTTCACAACGCCCATTCCGTCCTCCGATAGATGGTTCAAAAACAGGGAAAGCTTGGCGTCTCTGTATTCGTTCAACGAGCCGTGATAGTCCAGATGGTCCTGAGTAAGATTAGTAAAAGCCGCAATCTTGAAAGTCATACCGGCCACACGTTCTAGGGCGAGCGCGTGAGATGAAACCTCCATAACTACACATTCCGCACCTTGATCCGCCATATTCCGTAACAGACACTGTAATTCATCAGAGTACGGTGTGGTGTGGTGGGGGCCTTCAGGCAGTGAATTGCCATCAAATCTATACCCAGTGGTTCCGACAAAACCAGTGTGCATCTTGTCTGCCATCAATATGGATTCGACCATGTGACACACGGAGGTCTTGCCATTCGTGCCGGTGACTCCGATCAATGAAAGAGAATCGGACGGATATCCATATCGGTGGGCAGATAGTATGGCCAATGCAGCATTCGTATCGGGTACTCTAATATCTGTCGCCGCCGACGGAACTGGCTTGGGACGGACTTGCTCCTGAACGATGGCGATTGCACCACGTTCTACAGCATTAGCGATATAGGCGCGTCCGTCATTGCCAGATGATTCTCGCAAGGCCACGAAGACGTCCCCCGGTCCGACAAGTCTCGAATCGTGAACGACAGCCGCGACAGAAGCATCATGTTGCTTTGAAACAGTTTTTTCAGGCAGAGCGTCCAGGAGTCGGGATAGTTGCATCATTCGGTCCATGAGAGTCAATTAATCAAGCTGACCAGTGGTCTGTTGGAGCGCGACCGCGGAAAAAGGCCTACAGGCCACGATGCAAGGAGCACCTGGCCTTACTGGAGTACCGGGTTCAGGGATCTGTTGAACAACGAGGCCGCTACCTACGATATCTGGCTCTATTCCATGAGGCGCCAATACTCGCAGTGCTTCACGAAGACTCAATCCTATCACTGTTGGAAAGGGGCGGGCCGGTTCAACGATACCTCTTTTTGCGGAGGAAACACTACCGAGATATTCCAGATCCCGCATCGGAAGAACAGTTTTGTCCGGATTTTCAGCCACCGTCACGGTCCGGGAAAGATCAAGTCCATACAGTGCATCCGTCACCTCGTTCGAACTACCCGAGTTACGCAAGTGTGTCAGATATCTGGGTGCCTTTGAGTCGTCCTCGGGAGCCGATTGAATGGGACCACCCGGCTGATTGACGAGGCGCTTCATTAGCCTCTGAAACGCCGGCGCAGCGACATCGCCGCCGTAGAACCCATTCTGTTTTGGTTCATCAATCACGATCAGTGCCACGATCTCCGGTTTCTCGGCAGGGAACATCCCGGCAAATGATGATCGGTAGTTCCTGGTATATCCTGGACCATCCTCGCGGGCTTTCCAGGCCGTGCCGGTCTTCCCAGCGACCTGATAACCTGTAACGGCAGCCTTTTTACCGGTACCTTGGACAACAACCCCTGTTAGAATTCCGCGCATGGTTCTGGCGGTCTCTGCAGACATGACGCGCCGCACCATAGCCGGCTCCGTCTTTCGAATCGAACCGTCCGCCATGACCACCGCCTTGATAATTCGCGGCACCGGTAGCAGGCCACCGTTGGCCACGGCGCAGTATGCGTTGGCCAGCTGCAATCCAGTAACTGAGACACCGTATCCAATGGCCATCGTAGGCAATGTAGTGGCGGACCATTTCTTCGGGTGAAGCAATACACCTGCAGCCTCACCGGGTAGACCGATGCCCGTCGGCGTCCCGAACCCGAAGGCTCTTGCATAGTTGAACAAGGTTAAATCGTCAAGAGCTCGAGCGATCTTTATGGTACCCACATTACTTGAATGCTCAATTACCTCTCGAACCGTCAGGGACACGAACTTCTCATGGTCCTCAATCACCTGGCGCCCTACAGCGATAACACCGTTCTGCGTATGTATCACGTCGTCAACATCAAAAGCACGTGTATCGAGTGCGGCGGTCGCCGCGACTAACTTAAACGTGGATCCCGGCTCGTACATATTCACAACGGGCCTGATTTTTTGTGACTCCATCGAAGTAGCAGTAGGAGCGTTGGGGTCGTATTTCGGGTTGCTGGCCATGGCAAGAATCTCACCAGTAGTGGGTTGCATCAAGACAATCATCCCACCATTGGCCTGGTGCCGATCCACGGTGGCGTCGAGAATTTCTTCAGCCACAGCCTGAGTACCCGCATCAATAGTGAGAATGACATCGGCGCCATTGAGAGCAGGAGTAAACTGAGTCTCGACTTTGGCATACTGACGGCCTTTGCCGTCGACCTGTACCACTGAAAACCCATCAGAGCCTTTGAGTAACTCGTTGTGGAATAGCTCCACGCCCGCAATGCCTCGCCGGTCGACATTCGCAAATCCGACAATCTGTCCGCCCACGGCGCCAAGTGGATACGCACGCCTGACTTCGCGCTCTACCTGAAACAGATCTTTGTTCTTCTCAAAGATGGGCAGATTCTTAATCTCGAGACTCCGGGTCATATTCACACCTCGGGCCAGGTATTTGAATCCTCGCTTTGAGGCCAGCATTCTGCCATACAATTTCGATGGGTCCTGACCGGTCAAGCGTCCTATTCTTCCTGTAAGACGCTTGAGGGCAGCAGGATCTAGTCCAACGACCTGTGCGGCTTTGATCCCATATGAGTCGACATTGACATTCAAGGCCAGAGCCTGAAGATTGCGGTCATATATCCGACCTCGGTTCGGCAAAATTGCAATGACCTTCTGTTGCTGATCTGTCGCTCGCCGTTCGTATTGATCACGCGAAACCACCTGTATCTGTGCGAGCCTGACACCCAATACCGCCCATAGGAGCAAACCGATGGCTGCAAGAAACTTTAAGCGACTGATGGATACCCGCGAAATCATCGTCAATTCCTATCTGGCTGCTACCGACGATCCAGATGTAATAGATGTTGGCAACGTCGTATCACTTGCGAAGCGACGGCCCGCAACAGCACTTCTTCTGCCCGCAAATAGGGCCGCATCGCTTGGATTATCCGTAACACTTACGACCTGACCGATCATAGGATGCTCAAGGTCCAGCATATTGGCAGCCACCATCTCAATTCGATCCCGAGACGAAAACTCGGAGACTTCAACCTCAAGGCGTGAATTCTCCTGAACTAACTGAGCACGGCGTGATTCCAACGTCAGAATATCACGCTTCATGTCTCGAGTCTGGATTTGCTGCCACACGTATAGCAACCCCAATCCAACAACAACCGCAACCAATCCGGTCCATTGCACCATTGGCTCAATACTTGAACGATCTGATCGCCATCTTCGTTTTTTCATGGTTCACTTCTCCGTCGTACTTCAGTTGGATTTCGGTCCAGCCTGTGAAGACACTAACAACCGCTCCACACATCGGAGCTTGGCACTCCGAGCCCGTGGATTCGCGGAGATTTCTTCGCTGGATGGATATAAAGGTCTCTTGGTAATCACTCGAACTTTTGCCTCATGCTCGCAAATGCATTGAGGAATACCTGGAGGGCAAATACACGAACGCGCAAGGTCCCTGAAGGTGTGCTTAACGGCCCTATCCTCGAGGGAGTGGTAGGTAAGAACAACCATACGCCCTCCTGTCCTAAGCAGATCGACCGCATCACTAACAGCTTGTGAAAGAGAATCAAGCTCCTTATTTACCGCAATTCGAATTGCCTGAAAGATGCGCGCACAAGACTTGTATAACGGCCCGCGTCGTACCGACAGCTTGATTATCCCCACCAACTGCAATGTGGAGTCAATGGGACCGTCGTTCCGGGCCTTTACAATGCCGTTGGCAATCGAGCGAGCGAGTCGCTCTTCACCATACTGCTGGAAGATGCGCTCGAGCTCAGGCGCAGATGCTTCATTCACAATAGCATGGGCAGTTATAGAATTGGAGCTATCCATTCGCATATCAAGGGGACCGTCGTGCATGTAGCTGAAGCCCCTCTCGGCCGTATCAATCTGATGCGATGAGACACCGAGATCTAATAATATGCCATCGACAGCATCAATATTCAGGTTCAACAGGCCTGTGGTCATTTGCATGAAGTCACCGTGTACAAATGAGACCCTATCAACAGATTTGGACAAGGCATGGAGACTGGCTTCGAGGGCCTGCTCGTCTTTATCAAACCCCACAAGACTCCCCCCAGAAGCCAACCGTTCCAGGATTGCCCTGGCATGGCCAGCACCACCAAGAGTGCCATCCACGTAGCATCCATTTGGATTTGACACGAGGAGCTCAACGATTCGGTCCGAAAGGACAGGAATGTGTTCGTAACGTCCATTCACGTTACCACCACTTCTCAAGAATGTCTCGGATTGGAGACCGAGACCTCATGCCCACGTTGGTGAACATGTGGATTTTCTGAATTAAAAAGGTGTAATCCAAGACTGCAAAGGGCGTATTACTTCATTATTGATTCTGCGATTTCCTCGAATGTCTGAGACTCGTCATCAAGGGACTGCTCGTACGTCGCTGGATCCCAAAGCTCGAAATGACCGAGGTTACCAAGCATGAGTATTTCTGTTCCGATACCGGCAAAATCCAAAAGAACCTTCGGTAGTGCTATGCGACCTTGCCTGTCGATTGAGACTGCGGTCGCCTTTGATAGAAGTT
>JABIQT010000742.1 GCA_018667995.1 Candidatus Latescibacterota bacterium | reverse complement strand
AGATTCGCGGCTGTTGCATTCGGCTCATGCAAATCAAAGTGATCAGCGACGTACCGTGATCACCCTCTGGTATCACCCCTTATTCCACGAAATGCCGGCGCCTATCCGGGCACGACTTGCGGGCCATGACCGTCCCGAATCCTGGTCCGATCTCGAAACCCGGAATCTGCTCAAACCGCTCACCGCAGTCTATGACGAAGCGGCTCCCGTACCATCGATTGCCTGGAACAGGACACCTGGGCCGGACCTGAATTAAATGCTATCGTGACAGGCAGAACGGTGATGTGAGGGGCGACAGTAAACGGAACGATCGAATCTGAATGCAGCACTACCAGATCTGAATATGTTCTGCGGGTTGGGTATCTGATCGGGAAATGCCTACATTAGTGTCTGTAATGTGCGTCCAGCTATTGAGCACGTAGCACAGTCTGCGCCGTGCCAGTGCAATCCCATCAAACAGCTCCATCAGCTCCTGTAATATCTCTTCAAGAATCCACTTGCGGGAATAAGTCTCCAGCAGTCCGTGCTCTGGCGTTGCTGATCAATCTGCTGTTTGAAATACGATCCTTCTCTGAATGACCTTGAGAAATAACTCACGCCATATATCATGAGTATGGTGGGCCAAAACATCCGTAGTTCGAAGGAGATAGCAGGGGAGGTTATAGCAGGGGAGGTTGATGTCTTCAATCCGATCTTGTTAGACCCGCCAGTATTTCTGAAGAGTGGCATCTGCCACTTGAATGTAAAAACTGAGAGACCCGATATTTAATAGGAGGTAGCAGAGATTGCGAACGAATGATGAAGTAGAATCAGAATCCTCAGTCCCGTATACCAGTCCAGACTGTATCGTTCAGGATTTTGCCAGCCGGGGCCTCGTCCTCCTCGCTCCGGAGAGTCTGGGAATATCACCTGATGTACACGAGCGCGTTTACACTAAGGAGAAGGCAGCCTACCTGGCAAAGGACCGAGTGACACCTGCACGGGTACCGGATATTCTGGATGTGCTCAATGCTCCCGGTCTCGTGGCTGCGTGTAACCAACTGGTGGGGGAGAATTGGGCGATTGTGCCGTTCACCCACAATGCGTCCTTCACGAGCGGATCGCGGGATCAGCACTGGCACAAGGACGATAACGGCCCGTACAACGGGCGAAAACAACGGCACCATCAGGCTGTGCAGATAGAGATGCTGTACTACCCCCAACCCGTATCGGAATTGATGGGGCCGACGGCTACCATGCCCTTTTCCCAGTACTGGACTTTCAATCATGAGGAGAATCACGACAATTTTGCCGGTGCTGACCATTTGGATTTCGCGTACATGCTCACCGGCATGGAAGGAAGGCCGGTAAGTGGGCCCGATTCCGAGTATGATCTGGCCGATATTCAGAATCAGCGGACAGCGCACGATGTACGAATGCGAGAGGCTGTGATCAATACGGGTTGGCCTCTGGTCAAACAGTTTGAGGCGGCTCCGTTGCAGCGAGGCAGCGTCTTGCTGTATTCGCATAATACATTTCACCGGGGTAACCACCGTCGAGACGACTGGCGCACCTGGGAAGATAACCCACGATTCATGTGGCGCTTCTGGCTCTATCGGACCACCGAAGTGTCCCCATCGATCGCGGAAGAACCCGTGGATATCGATTGGAACGGCATGGGCGTGGATCCGCTTACTCAGATTGATGTGTCCGATGTGAGTGATGATGTGACTACCGTCTGGCGCTATCATCATCATTGGCTGAAGACGGGTGCCCCTCCGTCGCCACGACCAGAGATGGCGGAATTGGCGGGCGACTCGCTCGAGCAGGAAGCCAAACGTCTGTACCATCAGATTCAGGAAAAACATGACGAGGGCGAACCGATGCGTGTCGGCGCCGCCTACAAACTAGCTTCCATAGGCGACACTGCACTTGCAGTAGAGTACCTGGCCCGTGCCCTCTACGATGAACGGGAGAGCGTGCGCCGTGCAGCAACCTATGGTTTGGTGGCCGTGGGGCGGGAAGCTACGGAGACATTCTTGACGGCGGCAGCTTCACCTATCAAGTGGGTGAGAAAGGCTGGAATCTATGGTCTGGGAGACGCGAGCCCACTGACTGATCAGGTGTTTCAGGTGGTAGAGGATCGCCTGAGAAACGATTCTTCGGTCTATATACGTTCCGTGGCTGCGGGAACACTGGGATGCCTCGGTCGGCGTGCGGTTGCAACGGGTATCGGACTTTCCCTCGTGCCTGACTGTATGGAAGCGCTGGTGGCTTCGCTGGCCAGAGAAGAGAACCGACCTGGAATGGACATAGCGCAGGGGCGATCCATAAAGTATGTTCGTCCGACGGATGACTGCGACATCTGTGAGGGCGTGGGCATCGATCTGGGGCTCGAGCGGTTTGATCTGGTTCGCTCTGCGGTACGGGAGAACGTGCTGTGGTCGATCGTGATATTGTGTTCCCATGGACTCGATCCTATCGGAAGCGTACTTGGATCGACCGTGGATGCACTGAAGCTGGTAGTTGCCGAGGACAGAAACGTCATAAATGTAGGCTTTGCCATGGACGCCCTGAATCGACTTGTGAACTTGGGTTCTGATGACGATCAACCTGTGCCTTTGGTGGATGCCCTGAGGCGGGAACTTCCAGAGATTTTCCGCACATCACCAGCCCAGGCATGGGAAGCGGTTGTGCGCGGCGGGATCGATGACCACACTACTGCGGTTTTCGGTATAGGCCGTTGAGCAGGTGATCTGATCTGTTGTTGATCTCCTAGGCTACCTCGACGTCGATTCGGCTGTCCGTAAGTCCATCCGTAGTACCAACTCGGGAGGTAGCTTATGACGGAGTCAGATCAGCGAACCATGACGCGACGCCGGATGCTCAAGGTGACGGGTGGCGCGGCGCTCGGGGCTGCGTTGACCTCTTGCAGCGGGTCCTCAACCAGTGGCATCACGAAGCTCGTGGTCGTCTCGAACCTGGGACAGCAGCGTTCTCTTGCCATGGACAATCTCTTTGGCCGGTTTCATGAGACGCACCCAAAGATTCAGATCGAACACCACGACGTGCCGTGGGACCAGTCTCATTCAAAAATGATCATGATGCTGGCCGGGGGCAGCCCCCCGGATGTCATGGTCGTGCACCACCAGTGGATGGCTGAGTTTCGGGCCATGGGTGCGATTGAGAACCTGCGGTCATGGCATCAAGGGGGGAGCCATGTTGATGACTTGAATCCGCTGGCCTATCAGAGCAGTCAGATCGCAACGGCGATAGATGGCGAAGATATTTATGGGCTGCCGCTTGAGCAAGCCGTTCGCGCCATGTTCTACCGCCGGAAATGGTTGGAGGAACTCGGACTCGAGCCTGCCATGACGCGCTCAGCCTGGCGCCAGTTATGTGAATCGATGACTGATCCCGCCAAAGGCCGATACGGATACGCCTTCCGGGGAGGGCGGGCAGGTTACAGTAGCTGGTGGGCGCTGTGCCAGGAGTTCGCAGGCACGAATCAGTGGTTTGACGCCGACAACAAATGTATCATTAACAGCCCCGACCACGTTGCGGGATTATCGTTCTGGAATGATCTGTATCAAGATCGCCTGTCGCCACCGGATTCTCTGAACTGGGGATACACAGAGCTCGTGCAGGCCTTCTGGTCAGGCATTTGCGGGAGTTGCGAGCAAGATCCGGAAGTGGTGGGCACTTGTCGCGATCACGGTATGGATGAGTCCTCGCTTACCACTGCCGTTATGCCGGCTGGTCCAAAGGCCCGTGTGGCTATGCCCGGAATCTTCTTTCTCTCGATGGCTGCGGGGTCCAAGAACAAAGACGCGGCCTGGGAATTTATATCTTTTGCAGCGGCGCCAGAACAGGTATTGCCTTACTGCAAAGAAGTGGGAATCATTCCACCGGTTCGACAGGGCCTTGATGATCCTTTGTTCACCCAAGGCTTGTTCCGGCCGTTCATGGATATGGTAAACGATCCGGAAATTCTCGTGGATTGGGCCCCAGGCTATTTGCCTGAGATGGCTGAATTCCTGGAGGTGGAGACCATGGTTGAACAGCAGAAGATGCTGCTCAAGCGCCAATCACCCCAGGAGACTCTTGAACGCCTGGCCGATTACATGACCCGGGCACAGAAACGCTACGTTGACAAGAATGGGCCGGATACCCCTCGCCCGCTGGTATGATCCTAACTGGGTGATCGGAGAATACATCTGGAGTGCGCCATGAACAGCTCGACCATGGGTAACCTGATGAAACCGTCGCCGGCTGACACGCTGTCCATATAGTGAGAATCGCTCTTCAGATTCGCACCTCTTCTGTGCGTCGCTTGAATCGTCACTACGACGTGTGTTGCCCCCATCTATCGCCTTGGCCAAATTAGCCACTCGATAGCAGGATTTCGATACAATGAATGGTAATAGCGCTCAGTTCTCTTCTGAGCAGTACACAAGCGAAGGATTTACAGGTCCGATTCGGGTGTTGAGTCCCGATGCGGCCCAGTCCGCGCGTACCCGATTCTACGCCTCGATAGGCCAGTCGGAGACAAATCCGGGCCCTATGGCCGATAGGCCCGGCGGATTCGATCTCCGCTATCGATGGGCTTACGATTTGGCGACCAAGCCAGCCATATTGGACCATGTCGAACAGATTCTTGGACCGGATATTGTCCTCTGGGCTACCGTGTTCTGGTATAAGGAGCCTCATAACAAGTCATACATTCCATGGCACCAGGACGCTACCTATTGGCCCATGGTACCGCGGATCAATCTTAGCGTATGGATTGCTCTCGGGCCGACATTCCGCGAAAACGGTTGCTTGAGTTTGATTCCTGGTTCACACAGAGGATGGCTCGATGATCAGTATCAGACGCTGGAGCCGGCGGCCGGATTCTCAGAAGGCTTGGCCGATGATCAGGTAGATGATTCCTGTATTGTTCATCTGGAGATGTCTCCAGGTGAGGCGGTTTTCTTCACAGAGGCTACGTTGCATCGCTCGGATGCCAACAGCAGTGATGTGCCCAGATTAGCATTTGCTCTCCGGTTTACGACACCGGAGGTGATTTTCGATGTGGATGCTTTGAAGGAAAAAGGCATCGATTATCTGGCTCGGGCAACGGTCGTACGCGGGGAGGATCGTTATGGGTTCAATGAAGCTATTCGAGTAGCCCCGCATTGTGATCTGAACGGGGAGCCGCTACCGTGAGACGGGGTGACGGCCAATCTGTCCGAACCCCATTCACAAACGTGGACTGTTGGTCCACTCATCTTTCGTTTGGGGCGGCCGGACCTAATTGCTCCGTGGAAATCTGGCCTGCACCTTGAAATGGAACAATCGATGTAGGGTCTTCTCGAATCCTGAAATGAGGTATGTGCATTGGGTTTTGTGAGAAAGCAGGTGGTCATTGTAGGCGCCGGCATCAACGGATTGACGGCTGCCAACTACTTGAAGCGAGCCGGGCATGATGTGACAGTGATTGAACGATCACATCGCGTGGGAGGCGCCTGCGTATCTGAGATCGCTGATGTGGGAGGGGTGAAGCAGCCTTACGCTTTAGGTGCGTCTGTTCTCGGACTGATGCAGGACTTTGTATTCCAGGAAACTGGCCTTTCGGATCGATTGAAGACCTTCGTGCCCACACATCCCAAACTGGTTCACTTTGAAGGTGATGAAGAACCCACCTGGATTTACAGGGATCCGCGGAAGCTTGACCGGGAATGTGCCGACAAGTGGGGCGAACGCGGTGACGTGGCCGCCTTTCGTGCAGACGAGGCAAGTGTTGTGGCGTATCTGCAAGAAGGCTACCGTAACGGTACGCCACCGACTTTGCCGTCAGCGGAGCAGGCGCTTGGCAAAAACCTGGTCGATCTCTGGATTACGGGGAGCGCGGCAGACCTATTCGATCATTATTTCACATCCGAGCGCACCAAGGTCTACATGGCCATGACGGTCACCGAAAGTGGACCGGTTTCTCTGCATGAACCCTACTCCGCTTTCACCATGCCCATGATGGATTCGGGCTCCATTTTCGACGGCTACTACGGTTTTGTGCGCGGTGGGATCTGGAGAATAACTGAGGAATTGGGCCGAATTAATGGCGAACTGGGTGTGACGACCCATCTCTCGAGCCGTGTAACCGGTGTCGATCAAGAATGCGGGCGGGTCACGTTTGACTCCGCTGGCGGGAATTGCAGCGTAGCGTTCGATCATCTGCTTCTGGCTACGGATACGGTCACTGCTGCACGGGTGATGGGCCAGGACTCCTTGATTGAACGCACACAGAACGAGCGTCTCCTGGGCAGCAGTGGAAAGCTCAATTTGATGTTCAAGAATCCTGTTCGTTGGAAACACGGATCAGGCGCATCCGACTCAGACGCGGCGTTCAGATTTCTTTTTGCCGTCGATTCCATGGAAGCATACGAAGAGGCAACACTGCGAGTGGTAAACGGTGATGTGGCCTATGAACCTGGTTATATGCAGGTTTACTGTGAAGGGGCTTCCATGCGCCAGTTAGGCTTGAATGAACCATTTGATCGTTTGGCCGTGTTCTTCAAGAACTTCGCGCTCAACCAATCGGGAGAGGCATTGCGTGAAGTAGAGCTGGAAGCAAAAAACTCCTTACTCCGGTTGATCCACAACCCGGAAGACTGCGTCTGGACCCGACTTCTGACACCGCGGGATCTGCAGGAGACCTTTCTCTTTCCGGGAGGCAATCTGGACCATACCATGCTTGTGGGAGGGCAGACTTTTGCCGATCGGCAGTATTCCTCGGTGAGCGGGTTCTATAATTGGGGTGCGGCACCTAACGTCTATATGTGTGGCGCTGGTGCGTACCCGTGCGGATCTGTGGGTGGTACGCCAGGTTACATGTGTGCGCGGCAAATACTCTCCGAAGGATGACCTGATCCACGCGGAAGGAATGTTGGTGACTGGATTCCACCTTTGAATTCACCACATCGCAATGGAGAAATGAGATAGATGTACTTGCTCATGCTTTTACTTACAGCAATAACTTTTCAGAGGGTGGTTATCTTGCCGGATCTATCGATATCTCAGGACGAGGGTGCATGGCACAGCATTATTGACAATGCGAAGTCCATCGATCTCCGGCTGAGCGGCGACTGGTCAATTGACGGCCGTATGCTTGTGGGGGACAGTGGCGATCGGGCCGGAAGTTTGGCTTCCTTTGGGAGTCAGGTCTGGCAGGATTACGAATTGGACTTCCATCTGACGATGGAAAGCGGCAAGAATGCCAGCGTCTTCACGCGGAGATCATTAGACGGCAAGCAGTTCTATGCCACAAATACACTAGCCGCTCGAAAGGTTTTTCGAGTGGCGGAGTTCGATCAGACCAGAGAGCAACCCGGTAGGGATCTCAGCATCGTCGCGTATGATTTCCAGGAAGGCACGGAATATCATGTGCGTATTCTGGTTCAGGGCGATTCTATCAATACGTATGTGGACGATCATCTCGTAAACTCGGCAGTGGATGGTACCTTGAGATCAGGTTCTGCAGCCTTTGCCCTCTGGTACTGCCGGGTTACGATCCGGGATCCGCGATACCGGCTGCTTGATTGATGTAGACCATCCCCAAACTGAAAACGGGT